>JAPOYZ010000313.1:1406-4129 GCA_026706325.1 Candidatus Aminicenantota bacterium | reverse complement strand
ATCGGGGGGTCCGGCCTGGGACTGGCCATCTGCAAGGGTCTCGTGGAGGCCCACGGCGGGCGGATCCGGGCCGAGAGTGGAGGGCCCGGTCTGGGAACGCGGTTCACCTTCACGATTCCGGTGGCCGAAGAATCTGCGAGGAGTGCGTCAGCCGATTCTGCGAGGAGCTCGTCCCGCCCGCCCGTGGAAGGCCCGGAGAGACCGCGCATCCTGGTCGTGGAAGATGACCCGCAGACGCTCGGCTATGTCCGCGACGCTCTCACGGCGGGCGGCTACGACCCGCTGCTGACGGGCGAAACGGACCAGGTCTCCCATCTGGTCAGGACGAAACAACCCCAATTGGTGCTGCTGGACCTGGTGCTGCCCGGGACCGACGGTATCGAGTTGATGCATCGTGTCCCCGAACTGGCCGAGTTGCCCGTCATCTTCATCTCCGGATACGGCGGGGATGAGACCGTCGTCCGGGCCCTGGATGCCGGAGCCACCGATTACATCGTCAAGCCCTTCTCGCCAACGGAACTGGTGGCGAGAGTCCGGGCAGCCCTGCGCAAGCGATACAAGCCACCCGAAACATTTCGGTTGGGGAACCTGACCATTGACTACGAGGAACGCTCGGTCACCCTGGACGGCCGGCCAGTGCAACTGACGGCCACCGAATTCGATCTGCTGCGCGTGCTCTCGGTCAACGCGGGACGGGTCACGACCTACGCTACCCTGCTGCGTCAGGTGTGGGGTCGGGATGAATCGGGAGACCATCGTCCGGTGCGCGCCTTCGTGAAGCTGCTCCGCCGCAAGCTGAGCGATGACGCCGCCAGTCCAGCCTACATCTTTACCGAGCGCCGGGTCGGCTACCGAATGCCAAAGCCAAATTATCCGTGAGGCCTCCCAATCCCCAGTGGCTCCCGGCAGACCACGATCAGTTGACCTTTCTTCAAGCTAGTCCCTCTTGGCGGCGCCTGGACGGCTTTTCCTGAACCGTGTTTCTGGGCGACTCGGGGCCGGTCCCCCATGTAAAAGCACTTTGGCCGCCTGATGAAGGGACAGTTCCAGGTTGCCGTTCCGGGAGGATAAGGAAGGGGATCCAACCGCCTCGGACTCCAGAGCGAGACTCGATTCAGCGTCCCGATACGTCGATTCGGTGGAGGATCCGGGTGCGCCGCTTTCCACAGCCAGCAGATGATCGATCATTTCACGATAATTTCACCCTTTTGACCCATATTTTCATCTCTGTTTCACCAGACTAGTATAGCCTGTTTATCGCTTTCCAAGAAGGCAGTTCCATGGGCCATCAGTTATTTCATGCTCGCTGTGTCAGCCAGGGTGGCCCAGGCCCTGTAGCGTGGGGTCCGGCCACTAGTCGATGGTGATGACGTATCTGGCTGAGCCGGGAGGATCAAATGGTCACTTCCTTACGTTGCATACTGGTGATTCTATTCCTGGCCCACTCCAACACCCACGCCGAGACTTTCTACTTTCCTCATTACGGAGACGGGGATGGGCTCAGGATGACGTTTGTCGTGAGCAACCATTCGGAGGCGACTGCTACCGGGACATTGCGTGTCTACGACACTCAAGGAGATCCGGCACCGCTGCCCTTTGAAAGTGGGGCTGCTTCGGTGGTCGATTTGACCCTTGCGCCCAACTCCAGCACTGTCTTGAGGACTCAAGGCACCTCCGATCCACTCAGGACCGGTTTCGTGAAGGTCGAGCTGGACCAGGAGGAAGTTTCCGGAGTTGCTAACTTCAAATTGGCCTCGGGACTGGAAGCCGGTGTGCCGTCAAGGCAAACGGGAAAGCGCTTTGCCCTGTCCGTTGAGCGGTCTTCCAATCTGGACACGGGGATCGCAATTTATCGAGAAACACCCAGTTCCATCCATCTGAAGCTTTACGATACAAATAGAACTCTCGTGGATGAGCGGCCCTTTGATTTCTCAGGGAGTCAGACAGCGAGATTCTTGACGGAGCTCTTCCCCGACCTCTCCAGCGTATTTCAAGGCTCGCTCCTCGTGGAATCCGAAGGCCTGTTTGCCCTGGTGGGGCTTCGGTTGGGTCAAAGCATTCTATCCACGATTCCGATTGTTTCACTGACGCAAGACTCCGAGGACAATCAGAATGCCGTGGATCCCTTCGCTCATTGGAACGACCTGAAGCCCGAGCCGTGGTGGAGAGAATCGGCGCCCTATACCTGCCGGCAGGAAGAGAAACAGACTTCTCCATGGCTAAGTGCCGGACTGATCGATCTTGGCGGGTCTGATTCCCTTTCGCTGATCCGCTACTTCGGGAATGGGAGCTATTTGCGGTATGGCCATATGGGCTTTCACGGATGCACACCGCTGAATAAATACCCCGACTCCTTTCACTTGGATCCGCCTGCCGATCCGACCTACTACTCCCTGGGTGATCTGGACATATGGGTAGACGTTGCCCGGGTGCCGTCGGATGCTTCGGGATGGGTCGATGACGACGGGAGCCGTGTCGATATGAGCATGGCTCGGGCAGTCGAACTTCTGAATCAGTACGTCGCTCCCTATTTCAGGAGGATCTCGCAGGACAATCTCCGCATTACTTTCCATGAGGGCAACGATTTCGACGTCGAGGGTGATGGTGAGCCGGGGGATGCGGAGACCCAACAGTTCAAGCTTGCCGGAGCCTGTATGGACGGCTGCGAATACGGGGCTCCGGGGGGACTGAACCGCATCCTGCTCAATGACGTGGCCTCCGAT
>JAPOYZ010000313.1:0-1376 GCA_026706325.1 Candidatus Aminicenantota bacterium | reverse complement strand
CTCGCGAGCTTCCAGGCTGCCTACATGGAAACGATCGTCCATGAGATGGGTCACGGGTGGATGGCGTGGCCGCACTCCTTTGCGGAGGTGCCGTGGCGGGATCAAGCCGGCGACGAAATCGAGCCGCCTAACCCCTATTCCAACCTTTTTGACATCATGTCGAGCTTGGCCTTGTCACCGATACCGGGCTGGGACCATGAGATGCCCTCGACCCTGGCGATCAATCGCTACTCCGCAGGCTGGATCAAACCTGAAGATGTGGCGTTGCACCTGGTCGATAGCGCCACCTACACCTTGAGCAAACCGCGTGAAAGCGGGTATCAGTTTCTGGTTGTGCATTCGGGGCGTCCCAACGCTTTCACGACGTTGGAGGTTCTGGAAGAACCCCCTTCTCAATTCATGGCGAATGTAGACGTGTACGACCCCTCGGTTCCAGGGAACTATCGGCCTCGCAGATACGAGGGAGTGCTGGTCAGCCGCTACGATCAGACCGCTGGAACGGGTACGTCAGCCCGAGTTGGACCGGCTCTTTATCATAAGGAAAATCCGAATTTTCTTGCTGACGTGAACTGGGGCCGGGACGACTACTCACTCTTAAGCGACGGGGAGACGCGTGAGATCGGTGGGGGCGTCAGTGTCGAAGTGAAGAAGAATTCGGACGGCAGCTATGACGTGACCGTCAGCGGCGGCAAGGTGGCGGAGTTCGAGGTCTGGTGCCCACCAATGTGGTTCTCGGGTGAAGAATACGATACCGGATGCTATCTGGACCAAGCGGTCTGGGATGAGTAAGACGCTGCCGTTTCCTTATTCCTTTCATTCGGTCCGTCGGGCGCATCACCCGCTCGGGGAGGGCCGAACGCCAGAAGTGTCGGTCGTGGATTGCCGAAGGGATCCGTCTCACTTTCGGAACCGCTACGGCGAAGACGCGGCCAGAAACCAATATCTGACCATCGTTCAAGGACGATCGTCGATTGTCGCGGCTCTGACGGGCTCTCATTGCCGGCAGGTTCAATTCTGCCCTGTCTCTTTCCCTCCCGTGGGGACCGGAGCGAATCTGTCATAGGGCCCTGCTACCGTACGCCGTGTTCGTCGCCCGTTCGATTCCACCATGTGGAGAAGAAAGCTCCGGGACCTCTTGATCCCTTCCCCAGATTCCAATCCTCCGGTCCCGTCCGATCCTCCCGGCGATTTTTCAGAACATGCCCTTATCGGGGAAGCCCTCGTCTTCAAGGGGGAGGTAAGCGGCACTCAGGACCTGACGGTCAACGGCCGGTTCGAAGGTACGGTGTCGCTTTCCGGGCACACCGTCACGGTTGGCCGCAACGGTCGGGTCCAGGGCGATATCCTGGCCCGGGTGATTCGGATCGAGGGTCATG
>JAPOYZ010000331.1 GCA_026706325.1 Candidatus Aminicenantota bacterium | reverse complement strand
ATCCAGGTTCAGGGTGTTGCCCAGGAAGCCCGAGATCCGCTTCCGGTCGCACCCGCCAAAGGTGTTCATGATCGTCTCCTATTGTTGTTGGTGAAAGTTGGCGGAAAGTCGCCTTTGTCTTGCGGTTCAATAACAAAGACAGCATTTGGACCCAAATGGTTTCAAACAATTTTGCAACCGGACCGGCGTGCCGACACAAATTGCACGCGGAAAACGGGGTCTGATATCGTGATCCGGCCATGATCAACGCCACCCAGATTCGCAAAGGAATGATCATCATCCATCTGAACGAGCCCCACCGCGTGCGTGAGTCCAAACACCGGGCGCCCGGCAAAGGTGCCGCCTTTGTCCGGGTCCTGCTGAAGAATCTACGGACCGGAGCTTCGTACGAACATCGCTTCGCCTCCGGAGAAGCCGTGGACCGGGCGACGCTGGACCACCGCGAAATGGAGTTCCTCTACCGGGACGGGAACGTCTGCCATTTCATGGACACTGAAAACTACGAGCAGATCGGACTGGATCGCGAGGCGTTGGCCGAAAGCTGGGACTACCTCAAGGAGGGCCAGACCATCACGGTGGAATTCTTCGACGGCAACCCCATCGGCGTGGAGCTTCCTTCCACAGTCGAGTTGAGGGTGGTGGAGACGGAAGCCGAGCTGAGGGGAGCCACCGCCAGCAACTCGCCGAAACCGGCCAAGCTGGAGACCGGCGTCACGGTCCAGGTGCCGCCGTTCATCCGCGAGGGCGAGCTGATCCGCGTCGACCCCTCTCAAGGGCGTTACATCGAACGCGCCCGGTAGGAGGAGCGACTTTCCTGTCGCCCCGTGAGTCTGGCGGCTTTCTTGCCGCCTGCTTTTCTTGCTGCAATGTGTACAGGGGGGACTGCCGTCCCCCCTAACCCCCCCTATCGGCGGTAAGGAAACCGCCGCTCCTCGGCGACATGATAGTCGCCGCTCCCTCGCAATCGGGTCAGTCCCCCGGAGTAAATTGGAGCCGTGGGAGAGGTTGTCATTTGTCATGGACCCGCCGCGCGGGACCGGTCGCGGCGGCTGCTTGAGGAGCGCCTTCGGAAATCCCGGGGCGGGTCGCCCGAGTACCTCTACGTCGTCGCCTCCCGTTGGCGAAAACAGCAGTTGGCGCGGGAGTTTCTGCAGACCAATCCCAGCACGTTCGAAATCCCGATCCTCACGTTTCAGGACTTGGTCTCCGCCCTCTTCCGGGAAATCGGATCCGGCCGGAGAGTGGTCTCGGAGACCGGCCGGAGATGGCTGCTGGAGGCGGTCCTGGAGGAGCAAGTCCCGGCAACCGGAGGGAACGGCGAAGAGCCACGGGTATCTCTTTCCGAGGCGGGGGCCTGGGTGTCGACGCTCAAGGGCCGGGGTCTGACCAGCGAGCCGCTGATTCGCCTTCATCTTCAGCGGGAGGACCGCGACCCGGCGGAAGCGAGCCGGTTGATCCGGATCTTCCTCGCCTACCAGAAAAAGCTGGAGGCGCGGGGGTGGGAAGACGCGGCGGGAGTCCGCATGAGTCTTTATGAGGCTCTTTTGACCGGGTCGCTGGACTGCCGCGATCGGTTTCCCCGCGTCGGAGAGATCCTCTTCGAGGGGCTCATCGCCCGAACGCCGGTAGAGAAGGGGCTGGTGCGCCTGCTGGCGGATCAGGTGGGGAAGGCCGTCTTCTCGTTGGATCTGGAGTCGCCTGACGAAGAAACGGGCCCCTTCAAGCTTCCGGTGTCCACGGTCCGGGAATGCTGGGAGGGAATGAACCCGGCATGGCGTTTCCAGGCGGTGGGCGAGGCGCCCGCCCAGGTTCGCTTCTGCCGTCCGGTGCACCGGGAAGCGGAGGTCCGGACGGTGGCCCGGGAAATTCGGGAGCTCAAGATCCGGGAACCCCGGCTCCGGTGGTCCCGGGTGGGTGTCGTCTGTCCCCGCGACGAGAGCTACCTGCTGCTATTGAGGGAGATCTTCCCCCGGCTGCAGATCCCCTGGCTGAACCTGCATGGAGACGCCCTCGGTTCCGCCAACGCCTTCAGGGTTCTGACCGGGTATGTCGAGCTGTTGTGGCGCGACTTCCGGCGGGACGACCTTTTCGATTTCCTCTCGTCCCCATGGATCCATCCGGATGGGCTCTCGCCGGATCGAATTTGGGTGCTGGAGCAACGGGCCTTTCGAGGCGGTTTTCGGGGCGGACGTGAAGTGTGGACAGATGCCTTCCCGGAGTGGATCGAGGGGAAACCGTCCCCGTCTGCGGAAGATTCGGTTCCGGAGGGTTGCGCGGAGGCTTTTCGGGAATGGGTACGGAAGCTCCAGGCCGATTCGTCGCGGCTCCGGACGGCCGCGGAGTGGGTCTCCCTGTTGTCCGGCCGGTTGGGCCCGCTCCTTCGACCGCCGGGCGGGCACGGAGACTGGGGGCGAACCGAAGGCCAGGCCCTGGTGCGCCTCCAGGCGAGCCTCCAGGAAGCCGCCCTGCTCTGGGGAGATTGCCCTCTCAGTCTCGCGCGCTTCCGCTCCCTGCTCCGCCGGCAGGTTTCCCGGATCCGAATTTCTCCCGCCCTGGATCGGGACGCCGTGGTCGTGGGGAGCGCCCGTCACCTGCAGGAGTGCGAGTTCCGGCATCTCTTCTGGCTCGACTTCTCGGAAGGCCGGATCCCCTCCCGTCGTCCGGCGCCGTTTTCCGAGACGGCGGACCGGGTGGCGGAAGAACTTTCGATCTTTCACGGTCTCCGCTGCCGGAGCCGGGAATCGGTGCTTCTGTCCTCGCCCCGGCATGCCGACAACGGTCCGGTGTTGCCGAGCCATGTCCTGGAGTACCTGGACTGCGGGGAGAAGGTCCTTCCCCCCGCAGAGATGCCCCGGGACTCGGCGGCATCGGCGGCGAAGGGAGAGAACATCCACCGCGGCGTCCGGGCATTGACCCTGAGGCGGTCGGTCCATCCCCACGCCTTCGGCGGGGTCCTGGGCCGTCCCGGAATCCTGGACCGGATGCGCCGGCGCCACTTCCCGCACGGGATGGATGTCTCTCCGGAGCTTCTGGAGGAATATGGACGGTGCGGATTCCGATTCTTCGTCCGGACGATTCTCGGGGCCAAACCGCCGCCGGATTCGGCGTTGGTTCGTGAACAGCACCGGCTGGTTCGAAGAATTCTGTCCCGCTATTCCAAGGACGCCGCCGTGGACCGTCCCCCTGATCTCGAAGACGGACGCCGCCGCATGGCAGGCATCGTCCGGGAAGAACTGGAGGAATTGAAACAGGCTTGGCCCGCGGCCGGCGGGCTGCGCTGGGAGCAGATGCAGGCGTGGCTCATGGACGGGCTGGAAGACTCGAACCCGCCGGGGTTGCTGATGCGTTTCCTGGAGGAGGAGCTGGAGTCCGGCCTGGAGATCCATTCCGCGGAGACCTCGCTGGGGCCCCTCGTACTGGGCCATCTACCCAACGGTGAGGAGTCCGGCGCCGGGCGGAAGCGGCCGGTTCGCCTGGGGGGACGGCTGGACCGGATCGAACGGACTCCCGAGGGCTTTCGACTGGTGTCCTATGTGACGGGACAGCGGAATCGCCTGCGCGGGATCAAGGAGGGCTGGGGTTTTCGCCTCCCGTTGTCCCTGCTTCTGATTCACTCCCATTTGGGCAAGGCGGCGTCCGGAGGCTTCTACCATGCCGGACTGCCCGGCTACCTGAAGTGGCGGCCGTTGCGGAAACCGGGAAGCAGGGCTCCGGCGGATGACCTGGAACAATTGATGGATCGTTATCGGGAAGAGGCTTTGCTGGCCTCCCGAAGAATCTGGTCCGGGACCTTTCCGGTGACCCCGCACAAGCCCGCAGTGGCCGGCTGCGCCCACTGCAGCACCAGTCGAGTCTGCCGGCGGGAGGAAACACAGGCCGGAGGGACTCGGGCATGAGTTCGGCTGTCTCCGCACCCGTCCCCGAGAGAACCGGCGCGATCCCGTCCCGAAACCGGGAAGCCGGCCCGGACCCGAGATACGACGAGTCCCAGCGCCAGGCTCTGGACCTCTCTACCCACATGGTGGTGTCCGCGGCGGCGGGGTCGGGAAAGACCCGGGTCCTGGTGGGCCGCTACCTGCGGATCCTGGAGCACCACGGACACCAACCGCACCGGATCGTCGCCATCACCTTCAC
>JAPOYZ010000617.1 GCA_026706325.1 Candidatus Aminicenantota bacterium | reverse complement strand
CCGGATGCCGGTAGAGGGCGTTGTCGTCGAAGTTCATCTTGGCGTCCAGAGCGTAGAAATCGCCGTCACCGGTCAGCACCAGCGGGTTGATCTCCACCAGCGAGGCGTCGGTCGCGGCAAAGGCCTCGTAGAGTGCCTTCATGAACCCGGCGGCCCGGCCCACGGCCTTCTTCTCCAGACCGAGACCGTAGGCCAGATTCCTTCCCTGGAAACCCTGGAGTCCCAAGGCCGGGTCCACCTGCTCCTTCAGGATCAGTTCGGGTGTCTTGCCGGCCACCTCCTCGATTTCCATGCCCCCTTCGGTGCTGGCCATGAGCACCGGCCGCTCCCGGCTCCGGTCGATGACCATGCCCAGGTAGAACTCCCGCCGGATGTCCAAACCCTCCTCGATCAGGACCTGGCGCACCAGGGTTCCCTCCGGGCCGGTCTGCGGAGTCACGAGCCGGGTCCCCAGCATCGCCCGGGTGCTCCGCTCCGCCTCTTCCGGAGAGCGGACGATCTTGACGCCTCCCCCCTTGCCGCGGCCCCCGGCATGGACCTGGGCCTTGACCGCTACGACCCCTCCCAGGGAGCGTGCGATCTCGAAGGCTTCGGCGGGACTCTGGGTGACCTTACCCCGGGGAATCCTGACTCCGTAACGGGCCAGAATCTCCTTGGCCTGGAACTCGTGAATTTTCATCGCCGCTATGAAACACCATACAATGGGCGCAGTTCAAGACGGTGCCAAAGAGATCGGGATAGGGGAATCGAATAGCGAGCCGGGATGAACAGCGCGGCGGGCCGACTCTGGGAGAGTCCCTTGGCGCCCGGCCAGGGGGCGGCGCGGATCCGGCCGAGTGACGTCCAATGGACCGCATCGGGAGGTCTGGTCTGGCGGGAAGATCGTTCCGCGACAGGGGTCCTGGTGGTTCGCGAATCCCTCGACGGCCCGCCCCGGGACCTGGTCGCCGGGCGTTCCGTTCGAGCCCGGGTGGGATACGGCGGCGGCGATTTTTCGGTGTCCGGCGACCAGATTTTTTTCGTCTCAGGGGGGAGGATCTTTCGCCAGGGATTGGAGGACTCGGAATCGGCGCCCGTGACCCCTCCGTGGGGCCAGGCGGCGGCGCCGACGGCGTCTCCCGACGGCCGCCGGCTGGTCTATGTCCATTCCGCCGAGGGTGTGGACTGCCTCGGTCTGGCGCGGACGGACGGCTCCGGCTGGCCGGTGCAATTGGCGTCCGGGCGCGACTTCTACATGCAGCCGGCCTGGCACCCGGACGGCCGCCGCGTCGCCTGGATCGCGTGGGATCACCCCAATATGCCTTGGGACGGAAGCGGCCTCTACCTGGGCGAGGCCGGCTTCGGGACAGCGGCCGGAGATGGACCGGAACCGGTGCTGGTGGCGGGCGATCCGGCAGGTTCCGTCGCGGTCTTCCAACCTGCTTTTTCCCCGGACGGCCGCTACCTGAGCTTCGTCTCCGATCGGGAAGGCTGGTTCAACCTCTGGCTCTGCGACCTGGCGGATGGATCGCTGCAGCCGCTGGTGCGGGAGCCTTGCGAGTACGCGGGGCCGGCTTGGATCCAGGGGCTCAGATCCCACGCCTGGACCCCGTCGGGCGACGCGGTCTACGCGATTCGGCTGACTCAGGGCCGGGCGGCGCTGGTGCGGGTGGACCTGGAGGAACGGCGATCGCAACCGGTCGGCGGCGGCCTTTCCCGCTATTCGGCGTTGAGCCAGCTTTCGCCGGCGCCCGAAGGCGAGCGGGTCGCACTCGTCGGCTCCTCCCCGCTGCTTCCGCGCCGGGTCCTCACCGTTTCAGCTCATGGCGCGGTGGAGACCTGGTCCCAGGTGACTCCCGATCCGCCGGAAGCAGCCTACCTGGGCCATCCCCGTCCCCTTTCCTGGCGAGTGCGGTCCGAGGCCGGCCTTCCGCAACCCCTGGACTGTCATGGTTTGTACTACCGTCCCAGAAATCCCGCACACCGGCGAACGGCTCCGCCCCCCGCGGTCATTCGGGTCCATGGCGGTCCCACCTCTCAGGCCCTGGTCGAATACCGTTTCGAAATCCCTTTCCTCACCAGCCGGGGATTCGCCGTGCTGGATCTCAACTACCGCGGCAGCTCCGGTTACGGCCGCGCTTACCGGGATGCCCTGAAGGGGCAATGGGGAGTGGCCGACGTGGAGGACACCCGGTCCGCAGCCGAAACCCTGGTCTCCAGCGGACGAGCCCGTCCGGATCGCCTCTTCGTCCTGGGAGGCAGCGCCGGGGGGCTCACGGTACTGCTGTGCCTGATTCGCTATCCGGGCCTGTTTCGAGCCGGAGTCTGCCTCTACGGCGTCTCCGATCTACTCGCCCTGGCCCGAGAGACGCACAAGTTCGAGGCGCATTACCTGGACTCGCTGGTGGGCCTCCTGCCCCGGGCCGAGTCCCTCTACCGGGACCGCTCCCCTTCGGGGCGGGCCGGATCGATCCGGGATCCGGTCGCAATCTTTCAGGGCGAAGAGGACGAAGTCGTTCCCCCCAGCCAATCGGACCGGATCGCCGAAGCTCTGTCGGGGCGGGGAGTCCCCCATATCTACCATCGCTTCCCCAGTGAAGGACACGGCTGGAAGAAGTCGCAGACGATCGAAACCTACCTGGAGGCGTTGCAGGGGTTTCTGGCCGAGCACCTGGCCTGATCCGAAAAAAAGGAGCAGGAGACACCCGGAACCGGCCCGGCGGCTTTCCCGGGACCGAAGATCAACCGGTGCTTCAGCAGTTACAACGCGTCGCCGGTGGTGTGGAAGTTTTCCTCGCGGCGATCAGGAACGGACCGGCGCGACGCGGGGAGGTCGAGATCCTTACTCAGTCGAATGACTATTTCAGTCCCGACCGGAATCACGATGTCCCTCCCCCGGGTCACCAGAATCCCGGCCGCTCCCACTGCGGCCCCGGCGGCCGCCCCCACGGCGACCCCTTCCTTGCCGCCGCCGATCAGGCCGATCAGCGCACCGATGGCGGATGAAGCCCCGACCTTGCCGGCTTCGCGGCCCTTTTCCCCAGGTTCCTCCAGCGTGCCTTCTTCGTCGGGGACGCTCCTCTTGCGCGGCTCCACCAGGGAAGCCATCTGGGCATCCATGGGGACCACTCGGCCGTCTCTGAAGCGCAGCTCCTTGAAGTGCAGGTTCATGCGGGCTCGGCCCCGGATCCGGCCGGCCCTCACCAATTGGGAGATGGAACCGCGAACCTCGACGCCCTTGGGTATGGCCCTTGCCCTCCCTGCATCGATACTCTGAATCACGCGAGCTGAGAAAGTGTCTCCGACTTTGTGGGTTCTGGTGGTGAGCGGTTCCTTCATTCGAACGCGAATCTCGGTCCCGGCCGGGATCCGGAGTTTGGATTCCGAGTCGGCTGCGGCCGGAGACCGGGCCTCCCGACCATCCGGTTCCGGTACCGGGGCACGCCGGCGGGAGCCCGGCCGGTCAGGATAGTAACCGTCGTCATAGCCCGCTTCGAAACCCCGGCGATAGGCGTTTCGATAGACTTCGGGGTCGTCCCGATCCGGATCGAACCCGGGATCCAACCGCTGATAGTCCCGCTTGTTGGCCATGTCGTAGTAATGGCGCGCCTCCCGATCGCTTTCTCCCGACCGGTGTCCGTCCACGTAACCACGGCCATACGCGGTCCTGTAGGTATCGGATGAACCGTCCTGCCCCGACAGGTTTGAGGTCCAAACCTGGGGGCAGAGCAGGACCAGGACCAGGAGAAGCCTTCCTGCCGGATTGCCGGGATATCGATGCACCGGTCTCGTCATTGCCGTTGTCTGAATTGCAGATCCCCTTCGGGCTGGCGTGGAGTGGAGATCACGACGCGATCCTTGATGTCGTTCCACTTTAGCAGAAAGTTGTCCAACAGTAGATCCGTGCCGCTGGAGTGGAGACCGCCCTCCTCATCCTTGTATTGGAAATAGTGCAGCGTATATCCCCTTACGGCGTAAAGTCCTCCGCTGCGGTGATACGGAACGATGTTGGAAAATTCTCCCAGCCGCTCGCCGTCGCTGGAGTAGACGGACACGCCCTGCAGGGATTCCTCCGGGATCGTTCTGAGCAGGTTGTTGGTCAGGGGAAAGAAGATCTCTTGGCGGCGGACCCGGAACAACTGCGCCAGCGTCAGCGAG
>JAPOYZ010000052.1 GCA_026706325.1 Candidatus Aminicenantota bacterium | reverse complement strand
CCAACACGTAATCCGCCGCCGCGACGGCTTCGATCCGGCCGTAGGCCACGTTGGCAGTGTAGACGCGGATGTCCGGGTCGAAGCGGCCCACCACCGCACCCAGGTCCTCCAGGGATCTCCGCCACCGGCCGTCCGGATCGCCCGCCATCAGAGTGATGAACACGGGCACCGGTTCCCGGGGCGATGACTCGAACACCTCGCCGGCAAACGCAGCGGGAAGTTTCTGAATGGGCGGGACGGCGCCCAACCCGTCGGCTTCGGGCAGGGCCACGATCTCATGCAACAGAGCCGGGTCGCCGGGCAGCCGGGCACGTATCAGGTTGCCCGAGGAACCGAGGGTGGTGATTCCCAAGTCCGCAAGCGACCCCGCCACCTGGTTCGGTCTCGCATCCTCCGCCAGTCCAATCCAGCCAAAGGACCAGTCCCGGCCGGCCTCCGAAGCCAGGGTAGCGAGAGTTTCAATGGATGTGGCCGGGTCCAGCCAGTCGGGCCTGGGCCTCGGCGGCTTGCCTCCGCCGTCGATGTCACGGGCAATTCGTACTCGAGGCATCTCCCCGTGGTAGGAAACGAATGTATATCCATCCGGAGGCGAGGGAGCCGGGTCCTCCGCAGATCTCTTGACGGCGAGTAGCGTTTCAGCCGTTCGGGGCGGGGCTTGAATTTGGGGTTCTTGGAGGGTCCCCCGGCTCTCAGCTTCGATCCGGGCCAGGGCAGCGCGGGTCGCCCGCGCCTCTTCGGTCAGTAGAGGCGCCGGTTCTTCGCCAAGCGCCGCATAGTAAACGACCAGCCCAGCCACACCTGCGGCAACGGCAAGCGCTACCGGGAATGGCTTCGCGATGTTGCGCACTACCTCCTCTTCTCTCCAAGCAAATGGCGTTCTCCCGTGCGCGAATAAAGATAATCACAACGTTACAAGATAGACGTGTACTGGGAGTGATCTCTTAATCTCATCGTGTGTACAAATGGTGTATTCTTGCATCGGTCGCGAGTCTGCCTACCTTCGTCCGCCTCCTCGTCCCTGCTCGATACGCTGGAAGAGACGGCGTCCCGGATGATCGCGGACGCGGTTGATCCGTGGCGCACGATCTGAGAAACAAAACGTTTGGACCGTGGACGGAGGAAGGCGGGCTAGTCGCAGGTTCTTACGACTGTGAGACGGTCATGCCGGCGCGGCGAAAAGGCAGGAGTCACGGCACATGTCTCCAATGTGCCGTAGGGACCCTCAATGGTCGCCGGGTGTAGCCATGCGATAGCCGACCCCACGAACGTTGAAGATGTAGGTCGAATTGGCCGCGTCATCGCCCAGCTTGCGGCGGAGCTTCTTCACGAAGGTACGCACGGGCTGGGAGTCGCCGGATTCCATCCGGCCCCACACTCGGCGCAACAGGACATCGTACGTCATGACCCATCCGGCATTGACCGAGAGCACTCGAAGCAGTTCGTATTCGGTTGCCGTCAGAGGAACCGGCCGGCCGGCCAGAGTCACCCGGCGTTGGTCGTAGTGGATCGTCAGTTCGCCCAGATGGAAGGCTTCGGGTGGCGCCTGGTGCCGGCGCAGAGCCGCTTGGACTCTTGCCACGAGTTCCGCTGGCGAGAAGGGCTTGACGACGTAATCGGTGGCTCCAATCTCCAGGGCCCGGACGATCGTTTCGTCTCTTCCGTAGGCCGAGATGAAGATGACCGGCAGATCGGACAGCTCGGGCAGGCGCTCCATCAGCTCGATGCCATCGATCCCGGGGAGTATCAGGTCCAAGAGGACCAACTGAGGCTTTTTCGTCCTGATGAGGTGGGACACGGCCTGCGGGTCACCCGTCACGAGCGGGGAAAAGTCTGCTGCCGTAAGGGCGTGCCGGATGTATCGGAGCGTCTCCGGGTCGTCGTCAACCACCAGTATGCGGGGTCGCCCGCGCCCTTCCTGCGACGGGTGGGAAATGCCGCGGGTCGAACTGCCCACGGCACCGGTTTCGAATTCTTCGGCCACCGGAATCGTGAACGTGACCTGCGTGCCGCGGCCGGGCCCGGCACTTTCGGCCCGGATACGCCCCCCGTGGGCCTCCACGAGACCCTTGCAGATGGCCAGACCCAGACCGGACCCCCGCATCCCCCGTTTCTTGCCGCCGACACTCACATGTTTCCGGAACAACTGCGGCAGCAGGTCCGCCGGCACTCCGCTCCCCTTGTCCGATACGGTGATCGCCACGTGCAAGCCATCCTGTACCGCGCCGACCCGGATCGGGGAGGACTCCGGAGCGTATCGGGATGCATTGTAGAGAAGATTATTCAGGACCTGCACGATGCGCTGCCGGTCAGCCAATACCCGGGGCAGGTCTGCCGGCAAATCGATCTGTACAATGTGCCGGCGGCCGCCGCTCAGGAATGTCTTCCTGGCTTCGTCCACGATGCTCGCGACTCCCTCGGGAGCCGGACTGACCGACAGCGTACCCGTCTCGATTTGCTCCGCATCCAGCAGGTCGCTGATCAGACCGTGCATATGTTTGGCCTGCTCGTTGATGATGCGAAAGAACTGAAGCATCTCGGCCGGATTCGGTAGTGGTGTCGCGTCCAGCACGGTCGCGGCGGAGCCCTTGATCGAGGTCAATGGAGCCCGCAACTCGTGGCTCACCATACCCAGGAACTCGGCCCGCGAACGCTCCAGGTCTTCGAGCGGCGCCAGGTCCTGCACGGTGACCACCATGGATTCGACGGCACCCGCCTCGGAACGGATCGGCGTGGCATTGATCAGCGTCGTCACGCTCCGGCCGTCGGGTACCTCCAGGACGATTTCTTCGACCCGCACCGTCTCGGCGATTTTCAGAGCCTGGTCCAACGGCCATTCTTCGAGAGAGAACTCCCTTCCGTCGGCCCGCCGGAATTTCACCACCTCCAGCATCTGCTCCAGCGGCAGACTCGGCGTGTGCAGGCTATCTGCAATCCGCTTCGCTTCCCGATTAACCATCACCAGCCTGCCGGTCCGGGCGTCGAAGACCACGACGCCCACCGGAGACATATCGATCAATGCCTCCAGGTCGGCCCGCGCCCGGTGCACGTCCCCGTGCGTCCGGGCGTTGGCGATCGCCGCCGCTGCCTGCGATGCGAACAACACCATGACCTCTTCGTCTTCGCTCGTGAACTCTTGGCCGCCCTCCTTCTCGGCGAGGAAGAAGTTGCCGACCTGCACGTCCCGATGACGCATCGGCGTCCCCTGGAACGTCTTCGACAGCAACAGGTCGGAAGAATATCCGACGGACCGGACGTAAGCGGGCAAGTCGCGCAGCCTCACTGCTCCCGAAAGTTCGCGGAAATGCTCGTAGAGGAGCGGTCCTTCGGGCCAGTCCGTCATTTGCTTGTGCTCTTCCGCGGTGAATCCGGAACTGACGAACTCCTGCACCTGCCCGGACTCATCGATGGTCGCAATCAAACCGTAACGGGCCCCGGTCAAATCCCGCGCGCTTTCCACGACTTCCTGCAATACGGTGCCGACGTCCAGGCTCCGGCTGATACGCAGGATGGCCGAGTTCAACCTGGAGATGCGGTCCTGCAATGCCTCGATTTTCTGTGTCAGTTCTTTGGGACTTTGCAACGGCCTGGTCCTTCTGGATTTCCGCGACGAGATTCAGCTTGGAATTTCACCACTCGGCTCGATGGCCGAGCCAGCTTCAAGCCACTCTGGTGATAGATGTTTAGTGTATTGGAACAAAGATACACAATAAAGACACTGTATTTGTCCACATCGTCACTTGGTGTACATGCATCCCTGGGACTCTACATTCACTCATTGCTTATAGTCCAGTGAATTGAATGGCACGGGACACAAAAACGATCGTGGCGACATGGTTGCAGGTGGGCGGGCACGAGCCAAATCGTTCCATTGAATCCTGGCGATTGTGTTTCCGGTCCCTTCCTTCCTGGAGGATGATGGTCCGCCGGGAAGCTAGGAAACGCGGACTGTCGCCGGACTTCTCTTCGACTTGGAGTATCCTGTTGCGGAAATCAGGCGAAAGATCGCAGCGGGAGGCGGTTTCCTAACCGCCGATTCCTGACTCCACCGCAGGGAAAGAAGAACGGGCGATTAGGAAATCGCCCTTCCTGGCAGCGTTCGACCTAGTCCACTGTGCGGGGGATGAAGACTTCCCGCAGTCCCTGCAGTAGTCCTTCCACATGGCCGATCCGTTCCCGGAGTTCGGCGATATGGGA
>JAPOYZ010000130.1 GCA_026706325.1 Candidatus Aminicenantota bacterium | reverse complement strand
CCGGAGAGTCGCCGCCTGGGAACCCGACCTGCTGGTCTTCCAATGGTGGCACCCCTTCTTCGGTCCGGCCTACGCGGACCTGATCCGGCGCTTCCGGAAGCGGTCGGCGGCGGTGATCCTGTTTCTGTGCCACAACGTCTTTCCCCACGAGCGGATGGGGAGCCGCCTGCTGGAGAAGATGCTGGTGAGGATGGCCTTTCGCCGCGTGGACGGCTTCCTGGTCCAGTCGCAGGGCCTGGCCCGGCAGGTGCGGGAACTCCGTCCCGCGGCCCCGGTACGCAGGGTCCATCATCCCGCCTATTCCTTCTATCGCCGCTGGGACTCCGAAACGCCCCGGCCGGGCGGGAAACCCAGCATCCTCTTTTTTGGAAACATCCGGGCCTACAAGGGGCTCGACGTCCTCATCGAGGCATTCGCCCGGGTTCGCAAGGAGCTGGAGGCGGAGCTGGTGGTGGCCGGCGAGTTCTATACCGATCCCCGCCCCCTGAAGGATCGGGTCCGGGCTCTCGGCCTCGACGGCGAGGTTCGCTGGACCGGCGCCTATGTGCCCAACCGCGAGGTTCCCGCCCACTTCCGCCGCGCCCACGTGGTGGCGCTTCCCTACCGGAGCGCGACCCAGAGCGGAATCGTCCCGCTGGCCTACCAGTTCGGAGTCCCGGTCATCGCCAGCGACGTGGGCGGACTCTCGGAGGTGGTGCTGGACGGCAAGACCGGGCTCCTCTTTCCAGCCGGAGATTCCGAACGGTTGGCGAGTCTCCTGGTAGATTATTTCCGCCGGAATCTGCGGCCGCGGTTCCAGCCTCACATCCTGGAATTCAACCGGAAGCTGGGTTGGGACCGGGTGGCCGGACCGATTCTGGAACTGGCCCGGTCGCTGGGAGCGAAGGAAGACGGGGAAGTCTGACCATGTCAGGGAGAAGAAAACACCGGAGGTCGCCTCCTGGTCTTGCCGCCCGTCTCTGGCGGCCGGACCTGCTCTACCCGTGCCTCCTCCTGGCCCTCGTCCTGGGCCTCTACTGGAACACGCTGGGCCACGATTTCGTCCACGACGACCTCACCCTGATCCAGCAGAACCGGACGGTGACGGAGCAGCGTTGGGGCGAGATCCTGAGTCCCCGGGTCTACCGGCCGGTCCGCACCCTCACCTACGCCCTGAACTACCGGGTGGGCGGCCTGGATCCCACCGGGTACCACCTCTTCAACCTGCTCCTGCACGCTCTGAATTCGCTGCTGGTCTACTGGCTCTTCCGGGCCGTCACCGGCCGGCGGACCCTGGCGTTGGCCGGAGCGCTCCTCTTTGCCGCCCACCCGGTTCAGACCGCCGCCGTGGCCTACGTTTCGGGACGGAAAGACCTGTTGGCCGCCTTCTTCATCCTCGCAGGGTGCCTGTCGTTTCTCTCCTACCGGGACTCGGGGCGGCGCCGGTATCTCCTCCTCTGTCTCGCCTGCCTGGTCGTGGGCGTCCTGGCCAAGGAACTGGTCATCGTGCTTCCGGGGCTGCTCCTGCTGTTGGACCTGTGCCGGACCGGCCGGTCCCGGGGCGCGGGGGGCGAGCCGGCGACGGTCCGCATCGTCCGCGCTCTCCTGCGTTCCCGGCTCGCCTACGCTCTGGGTTTTCTCCTGGCTGCGGTTTCGTTTTACTACGCCCTTTTTCTGAGTCCGGCCAGCCGCATGGAGGGACTGTGGGGAGGGAGCCTGGCGGCCCACGCCGGCACCTCCTTCAAACTGTTCTCCCACTACCTGGCGCTGGCGGCGTTCCCGCACCCCTTGATCGCGGACTACAGCGGAGAGGTTTTTCCCCTCTCTCCCGGGTTCGCCGACGCGCCGACGCTGCTGGCGGTGCTCCTGCTGGCGGCCTTCATCGCCTCCGCCGTCTGGCTCTACCCTTCCCGGCCCCTGGTCTCGCTGGGGATGGGATGGTTCCTGACGGCGCTGGCGCCGGTGCTCCAGATCGTTCCGTTTCACGAGCTGGCGGCCGACCACTTTCTCTACGTCCCGCTGATCGGGGTTTGCCTCGTGGGTGGGTTGACCGTGGACTACGTCTCCCGGGAAAGGGGCTACAAGGAGCTGGCCCTGGGAGTTCTGGCGCTGGTCCTGGTCGTCTTCTCGCTGCGCACCGTGGGGCGCAACCGGGACTGGGCCGACGTCGAGACCCTGTGGCGGGCGACCCTGGAAAACGCTCCCGGATCCTACCGCGCCCACAGCAATCTGGCGGTCACCTACATGGGGAAGCAAGAGCCGGAGTCGGCCCTGAAACACACTCTGAGAGCCTTGGAGCTCAATCCCGCCCGGGCCCTGGAGTGGAGCAACCTGAGCGCCCTGTACGTTCAACTGGCGGAACGGGCGCGAGCGCAAAGGAAATACGACCTGGCGTCGAGTCTGTTGGAAAAGTGCCGTGAGGCGGCGGAAAAAGCCCTGGAGAGAGACGACTCGAACTTCATGAGCCTGGCCAACATGGGGAACTGCTTCGAGAAGGAGGCCGAGGTCGCCGTCGACACGGGAGAGACGGAGGAAGTCGTGCCGCTGCGGCAGACCGCGTTGAGCTACTTCCAGAAGTCTCTCAAGTTCCGGAACCGCGAACCCGCCGCCCGCATGGTCTGGCTGTCGGTCGGAGGGATCTTCCTGGACCAGGCCCGCGTGGCCCAAAGTCAGGGGACCGAAGCCTTCAGCAAGGGCCAGTTCAGAAAAGTGCAGGAATTGGAGAAGCAGGCCAACGAGCTCTACAAACAGGCGGTCGTCCATTTCAAGAAATTCGTGGAGGCCTATCCCGGCAGCTGGCAGGGACAGCTCAACCTGGGGCTCTGCTACGTTCACCTGAAGAATTTCCGGGAGGCCGTTCCGCACCTGGAGCGGGCCGTCCGCCTCGGGGCCGAACCGGAGAGCCTGAACCTGCTGGCGCACAGTTACGACCGGACGGGCGACGGCGACCGGGCCGTCCGCCTCTACCGGCAGTCGATTCGCCTCCGGGCCGCGGCCGAGACCCATTACAATCTGGGCGTGCTCCTCCGGCGCCGGGGAGAGCTGGCGGAGGCGGAGAGGAATCTGAAGCGCGCCCTGGAGTTGTCGCCGTCCAAGGACCTGGCCCGCAAGATCGGTATCGTGTTGGGCCTCATTCAAGACCATGTACGCCGATCACAAGATCACGGTCGTCATCCCCTGCCTCAATGAGGAGGAGGGGATCCGCATGGTCCTGGAGCGGATCCCCCGGTTCGTGGACGAGGTCATCGTGGTGGACAACGGCTCCACCGACGCCACGGCCGAGATCGCCGCGGGTCTGGGGGCCCGCGTGATCCGGGAGGACGTGCGCGGGTATGGCCGCGCCTACAAGACGGGCCTGCTCCACGCCCAGGGGGACATCATCGTGACGCTGGACGGGGACCACTCCTACCCCGTCGACTCCCTCTCCTACCTGATCGAGGCGCTCGTCGGCGCCGACGTGGGCTTCGTCTCCGCTTCCCGGTTCCCGGTGCAGAACCCCAGGGCCATGTCCTGGACGAGCTTCGTCGGAAACAAGTGCCTGAGCGTGGTCCTCTCGGTCCTGTTCCTGCGCCGGGTCCGGGACTCCCAGTCGGGGATGTGGATCTTCTACCGGGAGGCGTTGGAGAACATGAACTTGGTCAGCGACGGGATGGCCTTCTCCGAGGAGATCAAGATCGAAGCCATGCGCCATCCCCGGATCGGCTTCAAGGAGATCCCCATCAACTACTCGAACCGAGCCGGAGAGGTGAAGCTCCGGCCCTGGAGAGACGGCTGGAGCAACCTGGTCTTCCTCTTCAAGAAACGGTTCGGAGGGTGAACGTGGATCCGGACGCCATCTTCTCCTGCCCCGTCTGCCGGTTTCCCCGCTGCCGGTTCTGGCGCCGCCTGGAGGACCGGTTCTTCCAGGTGACGCGCGACGCCTTTCCCCTCTACCGGTGTCCGGAATGCGGACTCCGTTTCCAGCGGGCGTCCGACGTTGCCCATCGGATCCCCGGCTTCTACCCGCCCGGCTACTGGTGGGACCCGGAGGGGGACCCCCGGGGCGTGGAGGGTCTTTACCGGGAGTGGGTCCTGCGGCGCGACCAGTTGCGCTTCGTCCTCTCGGCGGCCTCGCCGGGGAACGGCCGCCGCCTCCTGGACATCGGCTGCGGCAGCGGCACCTTCCTGAAGCTGGCCCGTGAGGCCGGTTTCCGGGTCAAGGGACTGGAGGCCTCCCCCGAGGCGGG
>JAPOYZ010000605.1 GCA_026706325.1 Candidatus Aminicenantota bacterium | reverse complement strand
GTTTTCCGGGGGGAGCTTACCTTAGTATCTTCGGGGCATAGAGGGGGCGGCTGACCATGTTTGATCAACTCATTGAATCTTCGACGACACGGGAGAGCCGAGGCAAGAGCCTCGTGTTCATGTCCCTGATGATCCATCTGGTCATCGTGGGTATCCTGATCGTGATTCCGCTGATCTACTATCAGGGGCTCCCCGAGCAGGAACTCCTGACCATGTTGGCCCCGCCGCCACCGCCGCCGCCACCGCCGCCGCCACCGCCGCCGCCACCGGCACCCATCAAGAGACAGCGAGTCCAGGTGGTCAAGTTGGATCCATCCCAGTTCGTGGCTCCGACCGAGGTTCCCAAGGAGATACCCGTACCCATGGATGACATCCCCGAGGTGTCCTCTCTGAGCGGTATCACCGGAGGGATCCCGGGCGGTGTGCCGGGCGGCATCCCGGGTGGGATTCCCGGCGGCATGATCGGCGGAGTGATCGGCGCGCTTCCTTCAGAGGCGCCGCCACCGCCGCCGCCGCCCAAGAAGAAGAAGGATCCGATCCGCGTAGGCGGAAACGTACAGGCTTCAAGGCTGGTCCATCGGGTGGAGCCCGAGTATCCCGAGTTGGCCAAGCGGGCGCGGGTTTCCGGCATGGTCATTCTGCAGGTCATCGTCAGCGAGGGTGGCTCGGTCCAGGAAGTCAAGATCGTCCGGGGACATCCCTTGTTGAACGATGCCGCCACTCGTGCAGTGAGACAGTGGCGTTATTCGCCGTACCTGCTCAATGGCGAGCCAATTCCGGTCATCGCCACCGTCACGGTGAACTTCGTCCTCAGGTGAGGGCGTTTTCTTGAGATCGCTTCGGCGCGAAATCGCAAGTCATTCAGGTCATTGGGGAGGATAGAAGGATGGAAGTAGGATTTGTTGAGCTTTGGGGCCATATGGGATTCATGGCCAAGGCGGTCGTGGTCGTTCTGGGCATACAGTCCGTGTGGTCCATCGCCGTTATGGCCGAACGGTATCTCCTGTATCGGGCGGCCCGGAAACAGTCGCAAGAGTTTGCTCCGGCAGTCGCCGAGAGTCTTGCGAACGGAAATATCCAGGAAGCCATCGAACTGTCCGAGGAAAAGAAGAAGAGCCACCTGGCCAAGGTGGTCGCCGCCGGCTTGAACGAGTTCCAGGCGCATCAGGGCTCGACGGCTACTATTTCAGGTCAGACCATCGACGCGTCTCGCCGGGCGCTGCAGCGCGCGACGGCAGTCGGAGTCGAAGAGTTCAAGCGCGGCCTGGGCGGCCTCGCCACCATCGGCGCCACCGCTCCGTTCGTCGGGCTGTTCGGTACGACGGTCGGCATCATCAATGCCTTCGCCGGCATGAGCCAAGCCGAAGACACGGGTCTGGCCGCGGTGGCCGGCGGCATCTCCGAGGCCTTGGTGGCGACGGCCATCGGTCTCTTCGTGGCGGTGCCCGCCGTCTGGATGTACAACTACTTCACGGGGAAGATCGAATCCTTCGTGGTGGAGATGGACAACTCCTCCTCCGAGCTCATCGATTACTTCCTGAAGCGGAGTTCCGATGGCAATTAGCGGCGGAACGGCTAAGCAGAGCGGCGTCAGCGCCGAGATCAACGTGACTCCCATGGCCGACATCATGTTGGTCCTCCTGATCATCTTCATGATCACGACCCCGTTGCTGCAGGAGGGCGTCTTCGTCAACAAGGCGAAGGCCAAGAATGCTCAGGAAGCGGAAGGCGTGGAAGCGGAAGAGGCTACCACGGTGACGGTCACTCGTGACGAGCTCATCTATATGAACAAGAGGCCGGTTCCGGATGAGAATCTGATCGAACAACTGACGGAGCGCGCTGAGCTGGCCGGCGACAGGCCGCTGTTCATCAAGAGCGACGTGGCCACCTCCTATGGGCGGATTGTGCAGGTGATCAACAGCGCCCGGGATTCCGGTTTCCAGAAGATCGGCCTGTTGGTGGACCGGGAAAAGCAGCAGGAAAGGATATTCTGAGCCATGGCGATGCAATCCACCGGCAAGGGGGCGATGGGCGACATCAACGTCACGCCGTATATCGACATCCTCCTGGTTCTCCTCATCATCTTCATGGTGATTCAGCCCACCACCCAGTACGATCTGGAGGCCAGGGTTCCTGAGAAGGCCCCCGAAGATATCCCGGAGGACGTCATCGTCAAATCGGACGCCATTGTCGTTTCAATCGATTCCCAGGGACTGCTCCGCATCAACCAGGATCCGGTGACTCTGGACCAATTGCCCAATCGATTGTTCGACATCTACAGCGCGCGGGCCAACAAGAACATGTTCATCCAGGGGGACCCGGATCTTTCCTTCGGAGATGTGGTTCGCATCATCGACATTGCAAAAGGGGCCGGAGTCGGAGACATCGGCCTGATGACGCCGGAGTGATCGCCTTTCCTCCGGAGCCGGCATCAGGCGGACTCCATGAAACCTGAAATAGGCAAGGGCAGGTTTGAGATGAGTCAGATGAGTAGATTCGGATGTGCACTTTTGGCTTTGGGCCTGGCTGCGAGTTCGCTGGGCTGCAACCTCTTCACGATCCTGGACAAACTCAGCGCCCGGGACGAACTCAACAAGGGTGTGAAAGCCTATTCCTCTCAGAAATTCGACGAGGCGGTGACGCACCTGCAGAATGCTGTTGACCTGGACCCGGAGTTGATCGACGCCGAGTTGTATCTGGCCACGACCTATCGGGTGCAGTACCAGCCCGGCGGTCAGAGCATGGACAATCTGCAGATGGCCCAGAAGGCCATCCAGATCTTCGAGAGAGTGCTGGCGAAAGATCCGGGCAATGAGAGTTCCATCGCGAACATTTCCGGTATCTACAACAGCATGGGCGACTACGACATGGCCAAGGAGTGGTACCGGAAGCAGATGGAAGTCAATCCAAGCAATCCGGAGCCGCTTTACGGAATCGGCACCATCGACTGGCAGCTATCGTACGACCGGACCGGAATGACCGGCGAAAACGTGGAGAATTTGACCGACGAGGAAAAGGCCGAAGTCAACGCCACCGTCGATGAGGGCGTGGAGGCCCTGAGGAAGGCCCTGGAAATCAACCCGCAGTACACGGATGCCATGCAGTATCTGAACCTTCTCTACCGGGAGAAGGGCAAGTTGGCTTCTGACGAAGAAGAGAAATCCAACTGGGAGCTGGAAGCCGACAAGCTGGCCCTGGAGTCTCTCGAGATGAAGAGAATGCAGGAAGAAGAGGCCGAGCGGGCCAAGCGCACATTTACCGGCGCCACCGAGGCCGAATAAGGGATCCTGCTCAAAGAACTGCTTTCCGGAGACTCCCCGACCGCGATTTCTGCAACGACCGCTGATCGTGTGCCCGTCGGCGCCGTTCCATCCTGGCGGCGCCCGGTACCGGCTGAACCCTCCTTGAACCGGTCCCAACCGGCATCCTCGCCTCAGCCCATCGCCTCCGGCGCCGGAGATGCCTCTGCACAGCTTCATTCTCCGTTCCACATCCGTGCTTGCCGGAACCCGGGAACGCCGCGTTCGTGGGTCCGTATACGGCGTGCCAAGGTGTTACAATACCGGGCACAGGCGCCATGATCCGTTACGAGGACTTGGAGGAGAAGGTCCTCAACCACTATCCCAGCGCAGACCTGGAGAGTCTTCGGAAAGCGTACGTCTTCTCTGCCCGGGAGCACAAAGACCAGGTTCGCCAGTCCGGAGAACCGTATCTTTCCCATCCCCTCGAGGTGGCCAACATCCTGGCCGAGATGCGCCTCGATGAAGCTTGTGTCAGCGTCGGCCTGCTCCATGACGTCGTCGAGGACACTCTCACCCCCATCGAGATGATCCATGACTACTTCGGCGAAGAGATCAGTCATCTGGTGGACGGCGTCACCAAAATCAGCCGGATTCAATTTTCTTCGCGGGAACAGCGCCAGGCCGAGAACTTCCGGAAACTGCTTCTGGCCATGGTGGATGACGTCCGGGTCATCCTGATCAAGCTGGCCGACCGGCTTCACAACATGCGGACGCTGCAGTATCTGGCTCCGAACAAGCGGCGTGACATCGCCCAGGAAACACTCGACATCTACGCTCCGATTGCCCACCGTCTCGGCATGGCCAAGATCCGGGAAGAGCTGGAGGCTCTGGCGTTCGCCAACCTGGACCAGGCCGCCTATCAGGACCTGACCGCCCAGATCGAGAAGCAGAAGAGCGAGAGCCGGGAGTTCA
>JAPOYZ010000367.1 GCA_026706325.1 Candidatus Aminicenantota bacterium | reverse complement strand
GTTCAGGACCTTTAGACAATGCAGCCGGGATGAGCGTTTAATGGGTTCCCTTCCGCGTCCGAGCGGCGGTCGGGACCTGATCACTTCAACCCTTCAGCCTGCTCGCTCCCGGCGGCGGACCTGGCCTCGGCGATCAGTTTTTCGTTCATCTCGAAGGTTTGATTACCTGCCTCGGTAAGGCGACCGGAGGGAAAATAGGACCGTTTGTACATGGGATAGGCCTCGCTGCGCAGATGAGCCAGACCCAGGTGTGCTGAGCGCCGCCGGCGCTCGTGGCGCAACGCCCTCAGGTCGATCGTCGTCACCACGATTTTCTCTCCGGGTCCCGGGTCGGCCTGGGCCAGAATCCGGCCCTCGAAATCGACTATCATGCTCCCTCCAGGCCAGGAGAACGGGGCGTAGTGGCAAAGCGAGGCGCCCTGGTTTGCGCCGACGACGTAGGCGGTGTTCTCCAGGGCGCGACAGCGGTTGACCACCGTCCACCAGTCCATCGGCGGAGTAGCTCCCCAGGGGTCCATGTAGGCGGAAACACGAACCAGTATTTCAGCCCCGTTCGCGGTCAATTGCCGCAGGGGCTCGGGGAATATCCAGTCGTAACAGATCGCGGCCCCTATCCGGCCGATCGGAGTCGCGGCAACCGGAAACAGCTCCTCGTCGTACCCGTCCAGATCGTGCGGGCTGGCATGAACCTCCCAGGGGATCCAGGGATTTACCTTCCGGTACTTCGACAGGATGCCCTCCGGACCGACCAGGCAGGTCGCATTGAAGACCTTGCCGGGCCACTTCGGATCTTCTTCCAGGAAGCTTCCAGTCTGAATGTAGATGCCGAGCTCCCGGGCCTTCGCCACGTAGCGCTCGGTGTGCTCGTTCGGTATGGGGACGGTCAGCTTCGCCAGCAGGCTGTTCGCGGTCGGATAAATGGGAGCGGCGTGGGCGAATTCGGGAAAAGCGATCAACCTTACGTCGGTAAAGGGCCGGTATCCCGTCACCGCCATGTCGATCATTTCGATCATGCGGTCCGTGCTGCGGTAAATCTCGCGGCGCGACTCGGGGTTAGGCTGGTCGACCTGACAGGCCGCCACGCCGTAGCGCAGTGAGCTGTCGGCCGTCATGCCCCGGCTCTCTTGGTCTTCCACTCCTTCACCCTGCCCCGGCGGACCTCGATCAGCTCGGCAACGACACTTATTCCGATCTCCTCGGGAGTGTCGGCGCCGATGTTGAATCCGATCGGTGCGTAGACCTCCTCGAGGCGGCTGCGGTCTCCGCCCCTGCTTTCGATACGGTTCCAGAGGATCAGCTTCTTGCGCTCACTCCCGAGCATTCCGATGTATCGCGCCGGTGTTCTGATTGCCAGTTCGACAACGATCTCGTCGTGCTGGTGCCCGCGAGTGGCGGCAACGACGTAGGTCTGGTCGTCGAACGGAAGGCGCTCGAAGACCTCCTCGATCTCCGCGGCCACGCACTCGTCTGCCTCAGGGTGGCGTTCGGGGTTGGCGAACAGCGGCCGATCGTCGATTACGACGACATGAAATCCCGAGTTCTTGGCCAGGCTGCAGATCTGCGCGCCGACGTGACCACCGCCGAAAACGTAGAGCACCGGGGGGGGCATGAAGGGCTCGAGGTACACCTCGAGCCCCTCGACTCCCGCTGCCCCGAGTTCCTCCCGGCTGCTGGAGTCGAGGGCAAGCGATTCCTCCGGCAGATTGAAAACCCGTGGTCTCTCCCGCTGGAGAACTTCCGCAGCCCATTGCTCGACGCACTCGTTCAGGGCAGCAGCGTCGAGACGCCCCAGCCGGTCTCCATCCGGGAAAAGAAGCATCTTGTTCGCCTCTTCATCAGGCAGCTTCTGCGAAGTGAGCACGGTAGCCAACACACACTCGCGGCGCCTGGATCTGGCGTCGACCACAGCGGCAAACAGGTCCGGTTCGGTATCCGGTTCGACCGGTTCCGTGTAGATACGCACCGTTCCTCCACAGTTGAGCCCGCTCTCACCGGCCTGCTTCTCGGTCATTGTGTAGCGCGTCGTATGCGGACATCGGGTGGACAAAACTTCCCTGCCGACGGTGAGAATCTCCGCTTCGAGACAGCCCCCCCCTATGGTTCCGGCGACGCTGCCGTCGTCCCGGATCAGCATCTTGGCGCGCTCACTCATGGGAATCGAACCGCTGCTTTCCACCAGGGACGCCAGGGCTCCGCGCCCGCCCTCGCGGCGCATCGCCACAACCTCCTGCAGCACGTCTTCCATTGCCTTCAGTCCGATTCAGTTCTGCCGGGACCTGGACAGGTTGGCCGCTGACACGGCAACCTTTCTGCTTCCTTCAATCAATTGCGAAACGAGCGCCGAGGCGGAGGTAATCTGCGGGCGTGTCCAGATCTTCCAGCACCTCGGCCGCATCTACTTCCAGCTCGACAGTATCCCCTGCGTGTCTCCCGGTGACGGTGTTGAGCCCCTTGTCCGCCGGCAAAGCAAGGATCTCGTCCCGGTAGCGGCCGCAGATGTAGACCGGATGACCCCTCTTTCCGCGATGCGTCGGCACCACAATGCCCGCTCCCGCAGACCGGGAGCAGTGGATGATCCTTGCGACGACCTCGGTGTTGAGATCGGGTTGGTCGCCGAGGCAGACAAGGTATCCGGCGGATTTCGGGTCGGCGGACCGGACACCCGACTGCACCGAAGTCACCATCCCCTGGCGAAACCGCTCGTTCACGACACAGGCGAGATCCCGGTTTCCCAGCCGCCGTTCGACCTCGCCGGCCCGATGGCCGAGAACTACCACGGTAGCGAGCTCGAAATCCCGCCTGGCAACGGAGCCAAGGCGTTCGACCACAGTCTCGACCACCGTGCACCCGTCGAGGGGAAGAAGTTGCTTGAACCTCCCCATACGCCGGGACTGCCCGGCGGCCAGAACGATCGCCGTAACCAACACTATTTCAACTCTAACTTGTTGTGGAAAATAGACTAATGGAGTTTATCGGGAGGGTTTTCCGGTGTCAACTGGCCGTCTGCTTCCGAGCCGGCTGAATCGAAACGCACTCGCAGTCCCCGCCCACCAACCCCGTGCCGGTGAGCGAGTTCCCGGTACTGAACCCCGAATTCCAGCCGGATTCACCCGGATCCCCGTGCACTTGCGGAATCAGGGAATCCCGAAAACTTCGGTTTCTTGCACAGACCGTTTCACTGGCTTATCATTGAAATTTTCCCAATTTACGAACCGTACCAACATTCCGCAGGCCCGCTTTTCGCCGGGGAGGCGAGGAGAGCGCCGCCGGCAAGGAGATGGTTACGACCACACACGTATCCAGTGCCGCATCTCCGAACCCCGGCCATCGGCCCTCATCGCCGGCGGCAACGGAATCCGGGACGGATGGTTCTTCACGAATTCTGCGGATACCGAACCCTGCCATGTTTCCGAAAGTAGCTGAAGAAGTCTCGAACTCGGTCGAGAAGGAGGGCATCTCCTTCATCTTCGAAGCGCGCTCGCTTTCCGCTGTCGTTCGCTATATATACACCCCTCTCGAAGGCAATCTCTCCGACATCGAGGTTGAGATCAACAACTCCGAGGCGATCAAGTTCGCCGAGGGGGGCGGCATTGCGATCGAGATGGGCGGAAAGATCTGGTCAGCCGACGATGAAGAGGTCGAGCGGCACTTCGTTTCATGTGAGCCTGTGGGCGACTGCATCGAGGCGAGGTGGCATTGGAAGCACGGGGAAGAACTCGCCGATTTCCTGTACCGCATCCGAATCCATCAGAAGTCGCTCGTAGTCGAACTCGAAGGCGGCAACGGCAAGGCAAGCGGTGTCGATCTCGGGTACGTTTCCGGGGCCGTTCACCCACGCGTAATCCAGGTTCCCTATTTCTCCTTCGGCGACGGGTCGCCGCTCCTGCTCGCCACCTCAGGGGTGTTTGTCTCCAGTGTCCTGGACTGGAGCGAAACCGCTGCCGCGCAGATTTACGCCCCCCCGGCCCACGATCCGTCACATGAGATTCGGCTCGGCGGGGGATGCTTCTACCATCCGGCATCCGACGGCCGCCGGCGAGCGCTACGCGAACGCTGGATTCTGACCCTCTCACGCCAGTTCGAGGAGGTCCTTCCGACCATCCCGGTACGCCAGCGCCCATCAGGGAGCGCGGAACTCGACGACCTGATCTGGTACCAGGTTCCCGCCCTTCCCCCCTCCGAAGAAGCCTACGTTGAGGTTTACGACCAGCTGCGGTCGTT
>JAPOYZ010000182.1 GCA_026706325.1 Candidatus Aminicenantota bacterium | reverse complement strand
CCGGAACCCATCTGTGCTAGCGGTCCTCTGACGTGGCTGGAACAGAAGATACATGATCGAAGAAACGGGACAGGAGGCAGAATCCCATGGAAGCTCTCAAACGGATCATCGGCATCTATCTGATCGCGGTTGCGGTGATCGTAGCCGTTCACACGATCATCGAGCCGCTGTACTACACCTCCACCGAATCCGATCCCTACACGCCGAATTGGAGCTACATCAATCCGCTGATGGCACTGGCTGTGGCGCTGAGCCTGGTCTGTAGCTACGGCTGCAAGAGACGGGCCGACGCCGAGGGCGGCGACGCGCCGGTCACCCGCTACTATCTGGCGGCGAACACACTCTTTTACGGCTTCATATTCATCGGAATCCTGTTCTTCTGGAACTGGTTCAATTATGTGAGCCCCGGCTTTACCGCGGTGGGAGACGACACCGTCACGCTGGTCTGGGGCCTCATCGACGCAGCACTGCCCCCGCTCCTGCTTGCCATGGGCCTGTGCCTGCTGCGGTGCGAAAAGTAAGCCGCAGCCGGCGTCATGCTGAACCGGGTTTGAGGATCGTCTCGCGCCGGTTCTCCAACGTGGATCGCCGGCTCTTGCCCGGGCGCGCGGCAGGACGCCCCGCGCCGTCACCGATTGGCCGAACCTCGAGCCGGCGCCGCGTGAAGCTGGAGTCCCAGCGTTTGGACGACCTTGAGCACGGTGGCGAATCTCGGATTGCCATCAGAAGATAACGCCTTGTAAAGACTCTCCCGGCCCAGACCCGCATTTCGTGCGATTTTGGTCATTCCCTTGGCCCGTGCGATGTCGCCCAATACCGCAAATATCAGCCCAGGATCGCCCTCTTCGAGCGCCGCTTCCAAGTATGCGGCCATGTCCTCGTCCGTCTCGAGATGTTCGGCCGCATCCCATGGACAGGTCTGTATGTTTGCCATGACTACCTCTCCCTTATAGTTGACGCGCCAAGGCGTACGCCTTCCTTATCCGTTCCGGTCTTCTCAGCGCCGACCAGTCAACACCGGGACCCGGTGTGGGACACCAATGTGACGGTGGTGTCGGGAGTCGCGGCGGCGACGGTTCCGTAGAGGGGACAGCGCGCCTTCCAGAGCGCCGTCAGCACTTCGGCGTCGTCGTCGCTCACCCCCCACATTTCGATCCGGACCCGGACCGAATCGTAGAGGGTCAACTCCCCGTGGTCCTTGTCGGGATCCCGGTAGGCCTCCACCGAGATGTCCATCCATTCCAGCGGGGTCTCGTCGGCCGCGGCGATCCGCTCCACCATGTTAACGGCGCAGGCGGCGACGCCGGAGAAGAAGAGCTCGCCGGCTCCCACCTCTTCCCCGCCCAGGTCGTCGGCCACGAAATGGTGGCTCCGGGCGCTGCAGATGGCCCGGCCCAGGGTACCGGTGCTGTAACTCCGGGCCTTGTACGCGAGCTTCAACTCTCCCATGTTCGTTTCCCCCTGACCGGACTCGTGAAGCCTTCTGGATTCAGGCGTTCAGCAGCTTGTTCACCACGTTGCCGCCCACATCCGTCAACCGGAAGTCGCGGCCCATGTGGTGGTAGGTGAGACGGGTGTGATCCAGTCCCAGGCAGTGCAGGAGCGTCGCCTGGAGATCGTGGACGTGAATCGGGTCCTCCACCGGATACAGCCCCAGCTCGTCGGAACGGCCCACAACCTGCCCGCCGCGGACGCCGCCGCCGGCGAGCCACATGCTGAAACAGGTGGGATGGTGGTCCCGTCCCGGTTCGCCTCCGTGGATCTCCGGCTCTCCCATGGGCGTGCGGCCGAACTCGCCGCCCCACAGCACCAGGGTCTCCTCCAGCAGCCCCCGCTGTTTCAGATCCTTCAGGAGCGCCGCCGTCGGCTGGTCCGTATCGTGGCTGTATTCCTTCAGCCTCTTCTCGAGGCCGTGGTGGAAATCCCAGTTGGCGTGGTTGAGCATGACGAACCGGACGCCCCGCTCCACCAGCCGCCGGGCCAGGAGGCAGTTGACCGCGTACGACTTGGCCCGCTTGCCTTCCCGGTTGACCCCGTATTCCTCCAGCAGCTTCGGAGACTCCTGGGAGAAGTCCAACAGTTCCGGGGCTGCCATCTGCATCCGGAAGGCCAGTTCGTAGGAGGCGATGCGGGCGGCGATCTCGGCGTCGCCCGTGTCCCGGAATCGCTTCTCGTTCAGGAGGCGGAGCGCGTCCAGATGGACTCTCTGAATGCTGGAATTGACGCCGGGAGGATCCGACAGGTAAAGGATCGGATCCCCGGTGCTCATGAACGGAGTCCCCTGGTAGATGGAGGGCAGGAACCCGTTGGACCAGTTGTTCTCACCCGCGCTGGGCCGGCTACCCGTGCTCAACACCACGTAGCCGGGCAGGTCCTGCGACTCGCTCCCCAGACCGTAAGTCACCCACGATCCCATGGTGGGATGCCCCAGGATGCTGGTGCCGGCGTTGAGGAGCAATTCGCCGGGATCGTGATTCACGGCGTCGGTCTGCATGGTGCGTATCAGGCAGATGTCGTCGGCGTGAGCCGCGGTGTAGGGCAGGTAGTCGGAAAACTCGGTTCCGGACTGCCCGTGGGGCTTGAACTCCCGGGGGCTGCCCATGAGGGTGGCCGTGGGCTTGAGGAAGGCCTGCTTCAGGTTCTTCCTCATGGAGACGGGCAACTGCTGTCCGTGCCACTTATTCAGCGCCGGCTTGGGGTCCAGGAGATCGATCTGGCTGGGTCCCCCCGACATGTAGAGGAAGATCACGTGCTTGGCCGTGGCCGGGAAATGGGGTCCCCTGGGTTCCAGCGGATTCACCACGCCGTTCCCGTTGGGCACGGCGGCCGTCAGGCCTTCGCTGGCCATGAGATGGGCCAGGGCGAGGGAGCCGAACCCGGCGGCCGTCCGCTCCAGAAACAGGCGCCGGTTCGACATGGGTCCAAAGCGATCAGCGTTCATGGAACTACTCCCGGGTAATGAACTCGTCCAGGTTCAAGAGAATCCGGCTGGCGCCGACCCAGGAGGCCGCTTCCGAAGGAGCGAGACCGGGAAATTCAACCGGAAGGGTCAACTGCGCCAATTCCTGCTCCTTCTCCAGGATTTCGGTTTGGCGGCGCATGGCTGTCTCCAACCAATCCAACTCCTCGTCCGCGGGTGAGCGGGCGAGACAGAGCCGGAAGGCATGTTCGAGGCGCGCCCGCGGCTCCTCTGGCCCCTCCGTCAGGATCCGGACCGCCAGCGCCTGGGCCGCCTCGAAGAAAACCTCGTCGTTGAGCAGGTTCAGAGCCTGCAGCGGAGAGTTGGACCGGCCTCGGCGGCACACGGCCTCATACCCCCCCGGCATGTCGAAGTTGGCCAGGAACGGATAGGGGAACATGCGCTGGTACTGGATGTATAGACCGCGGCGATAGCGGTCCTGCCCCTCGCTCTCCACCCACTTCCGCCGTTGCATTTTCCCGCCGGGCTGGGGCGGACGAACGCTCTTGCCCCCCACGGCGGGATTCAAGAGGCCGCTCACGGCGAGAGCCGAATCCCGGATTAACTCCGCCGGCAACCGCATCCGCGTCTGCCGAGCCAGCAGGACGTTGTCCGGGTCGCTGGACTGCAGCTCCGGCCGGACCGCCGAGGACTGCCGGTAGGTGGCAGACATGACCATGGTCTTGATCGCGCCCTTCAGGCTCCAGCCGTTCTCGCGGAAATCGCTGGCGAGCCAGTCCAGAAGTTGGGAATGAGACGGTTCTTCTCCCTGGAGCCCGAAATTCTCCGTGGTGAAGACGATGCCGCGTCCGAACAGCTCCTGCCACAGGCGGTTGACCGTCACTCTCGCCGTGAGGGGATTCTCGGGACTGACGATCCAATCGGCCAGGCGCATCCTGGGAGGAGACGAATCGTCCACCTCCGGGTGCAGGAATCCGGGCACGCCCGGCTCCACGGGATCCCCCATGCGGTTGAACTCGCCGCGGACGTGAATATTGGTGGAACGGCCGTCCGCCTCGGTGGCAATGGTCTGGGCCTGGCTCAGAGCCGGGAATCCGGCCTCCAACTCTTTGAGCTTCTTCAGCAGCTCCCCAAACTTGAGCTTTTCCTCGTAGACCTTCTTGGGCACCACCTGACTGGAGTACCGGACGAAATGCTCGGTGAGGATCTTGGCTTCCTTCTCACCCCGTTCCGACGGGTCCTTCCGGAGGATCTTCTCCCCCATCCCGTACACCGGGTGCATATCACCGAGCCCGAGGAAGGGCCC
>JAPOYZ010000402.1 GCA_026706325.1 Candidatus Aminicenantota bacterium | reverse complement strand
CCACCGCCGACCAGCTCGAGAGCGAAGGGGCGGTTGCGGTCGCCATCACCGCGGACATAACGGACGAATCCGCCTGCCAGGACCTCGTCGCGCAGGCGATCGAGCGCTTCGGCGCCATCGACATCCTCGTCAACAACGCCGGCCACTTCGGCACCATCGTCGGCGCCCCGTTCACCAACTTCACCGGCGAGGAGTGGGATAGCAACTACGACGTGCATGTCAAGGGTCCCTTCTTCCTCTGCAAGGCGATCGCCCCGCACATGATCGAGCGCCGCTACGGCAAGATCGTCAACATCTCTTCCGCCGCGGCCAGACGCGACCCGACCTTCCTGCCGACCTACGCGGCCGCCAAGAACGCCATGCTCAGCCTGACGCGGCTGACCGCCAAGGACCTGGGGCCGCACAACATCACCGTAAACGCCGTATGCCCCGGGTTCGTGTGGACCAACTTCTGGCACACCCTGGCGCCGAAGATCGCCGAGGTGGATCCCGCCTATGCCGGCAAGAGCCCCCGCGAGGTGTTCGACCTGTTCATCGCCAACTCGACGCCGATGCAGCGCGAGCAGTCGCCGGAGGACATCGGCAACATGGTCGCCTTCCTCGCCTCGGACGAGGCGCGCAACGTCACCGGCCAGACCATAAACGTCAGCGGCGGCATGGTACTGGATTGAGGGACCGGCCTCATCCGGCTTGCTGCAGGCTCTTGAGATCCGCGACGGCTGCGGTCATGTGCCGAGGGTCCCGGGATGCAACAGCCTGCCCCAATTCCCGGAAGACCGTCCCTGACCGTAACCGGAATCGGTCGAGAGTCAGAAGTGGTTCCGCATCAGGTGCGTGATCTCATTGGCGCGGGAGTAGAACCTGGCAGTTTCCGCATCCTCCGACCGGCAGAGACGGCGGGGGAAAATGGTGTGGTTGGCCATCGCCGGTTGTGAACTTCGCCCGATCCAGCAATTGACCGTACGACGCTCCTCTGCGGTCTTCCTGAAATTCAGGGCGTGGAGAATCGCCCCGTTGCACAGGATTGCCGTGCCCGGTTCTCCGGTTATGTGGACCGCCGAATCCAGGTCATACTCTTCGATGGGTGGGAACTCCCGACCTTGTGAGCTTCCGGGGATCACGCTGAAGCAATGAGTGTCGTCCCCGACCCTCGTAAGGTAGATGACGAGATGCAGCAGGTAGGTGTAGCAGGGAGGCGACATCGGTCTGGTCCCGTCCCTGTGCCATTCGCACTGTGACGGGCTCTCCGGGTTCGGCGGCCGGATAACGACCTCATGCTGGTCGGCGCAAAGGTCCGCCCCCATGATTCCTTCCATCAAGGGAACCAGCCCCGGCGGTCGCATGGTCACGTCGAACTCCGGACGGGACAACAACACGAGACTGTTGCGCACGCCGGGGTAATTCCCACGACGCCACAGCCGCCGGTTCTCCCTCAGGTCCGCGTCGATGGCGGCGTTGATTGCGCCGACTTCGTCGAGACTGAGCCCCTCCGGGATTACGCAGTACCCGTCCCGGGCGTAGTCAGCCAGGTGGTTTTCCATGGTTCACCGATGTGAAGGGGGGTTCATCCGCTTCGGACGGCATCCGGCGTGAATGCCAGAAGGATGGTGTCGGAGAACATCCGCCAAACCACGGAGACCTCGTCAAATCCGGCCTGGTCCATCGTCCTGATCAGGTCCTCGGAGGCATGGCCGTATTCAACGTCCTTGCCGGCGGCCTTCATCTTTCGCTTGAAATCCATCCGGGCGTCAATCTCCGCCCGGGTAGCCTCCCCGGAGGCGACTGCCCGTTGGAAGTGGAGCTGCCGGAAGCGGGACGACTGCATGCTGACCTTCACTCCCGGAGCCGGTCCCATGCTCATCGCGTCGAACAGGATGAAACAGCCCCCGGGACTCAGCGCGCCAGCGATCCTTGCAAACAGCGCCGGGAGATCGTCCGGATTCACGTGGTGAATGGCTTTGGCGGAAATTGCAAGGTCGCACCCCGGAATTTCACAGTTGACCATGTCGGTTTCCCCTACCACCACCCGGCGCGAATGCATCTCGAGCTTCTTTCTGGCGAGCGAAAGCATCTCCGGTTCCCTGTCCATACAGGTCCCGGTGGCGTTCGGGAACCGTTCCAACACACGCGCGGTCGGTTCCGCGGTGCCGCATCCGAGTTCCACGAACTTGAAGGTGTCGTTCGGATCAAACGGGACGAGATCCACCATCATCTCCAGACCCTTGCTGTAGGGCGGGCTCAGAATGGGTTGGAGCCGATCATACGACTCCGCGACAGCTGCGAAATACTCGCCACTTACAGTTGGCTGAAAATCCATGTTCCATTCTTTCCTGCATATGCCTTCCGGCCACCGGGGATTCCCGAGCTGTGGTTCATGCGGTGCCCGGACAGCTCTTCTGGGTTGAACCCTGCGTTCTGTCCCGCTCCAGAGTGTCGAGGAACCTGGCCACATCCGCATTGGACCGCAGGATCACAACCCTCTTTTCGTTCATCACCCCTTCCAGCAGCTGCAATACGCCTGGCAAACGCGTCTTCGGGTAGTCCCAGATCCACTCGAGGAATTCGCGATCCGGCAGCTTCTCGATGCAGCCAGGATGCAGGTCCGGACGACTGCGTCCCCTGCCCTTGAACCCCCGTTTGAACACCCGGAAAAGACAGGTGAAACGAGACAGGGCCAGCAGGATTACCGTGTCGCTGGCGGCTATCCGTTCCTTCATGGTGCCGCCGTAGTTGCCGTCCATTATCCAGGACTCGCGTGCGATAAGCTCCCGATGCCGGCGTTGCCATTCCTCCGGCGGGGGCCTTTCCCAGTCGGGTCCCCAGAAAACGGAATCGAGGTGAATGACCGGCAGATTCAGCAGGGATCCCAGTTCGACGGCCAGGGTAGACTTTCCCGCACCGCCGCAGCCGATTATCGAGACCTTTCGCATTTGATATCCGAACGCTCTGAATCCATGCCGGAGAGCTCTCCCCCGCCTACCGCATCGGCATCATCTTGCGGCTCCTGGCGCGCTCATTGTTGGCAGCGGCCGCCCAGCGCCTGGTCAAACGTCACGACGCCTTTCCTGCGATCGAACGGATCGCCGAAGGCAGGGATTCCAGGTCGGTAACAGTTGCATCCGGGAGCTCATCAGGGACCCGCGGCTCGAGTGCGGCGTACCTGCCCTGCCGGAACCATACGGTCCGGAGGCCCAGCCTTTTTGCCGGGATGATATCGTTGTCCAGGCGGTCGCCGATCATGATCGCTTCCGAGGGGGAACATCCGGCGCGGTCGAGGATTGTGCGGAAGAAACCTTCGTCAGGTTTCTTGATCCCCAGACTTCCCGACACCTCCCTGTGGCGGAACCAGCGCAGCACACCCAGTTCGTCCAGGTTCTCCGTGATCCTCGCCGGGGCGTTGCCGGCCAGCGCAAGCGAGTACTCTTTGGCCAGCTGTTCGAGGACCGCCGCGATTCCGGGATGCAACCTGAACCCGAGAGCCCAGATTTCCGGATAGTGGGACCGCACTTCCCTGGTAATTTCGTTGAACAGGCGCACGTCCGGCCTCGCATAGTGCCAGGTGATGGCGTGCATGGGACTCGGGACGAACTGCCGCATTTTGTCGTGATCGAGTTGCTGGTACTCTCCCGCTGACAGCTCGAAGCCAAATCTGGCAAGAGCGGCTCGATGCGCCTCCTGCAGGGCCTCCTGGTGCCCCGGGGTGTCCAGAATGGTGTCCCCGACATCGAACAGCAGCAAAGAAATCATCTTGAGATCCTCTTGGTGACATGAATCTGAATTATCGAAACAATGAGCAGACCTGCGGGAATTGTGCCCGTATCGTACCGAACGAAATGGCTAGGGGGCGCAAAGTTGTCCGGTCCCTCAATGGCTGCATTGTGGTGGAGGCGGTTGCGAACGAAATCGCAATCTTCAGGAGCGGGTTTATGTCCGACCGAGATCTCCATCGGCCTACCCACGGTCGCCAGCTCCCGTTTCCTGTCCCCGGCGGGCAAGCAGGACAACCATACCCCCGCCATTTTCCCTGCGCTCTTCCCAAATCAGTTCAGTTGACAGAAATCCGGCCTCCCGCAAAACTGCCGTGTGCTCCTCGAGGCTGAGGGTGACGTCGTAGTTCCAACCTGACCGGTCTCCGTCGGGCAGCTTTGAAACGTAGTTGTGGAAAACATGATCGTCTTCAAACCGGTCGTTCGGATGGGCGGATTGATCCCCTTCGACAAGAAACCCGTTTGGTTTCAGGGCTCGAAGAATCCTGG
>JAPOYZ010000417.1 GCA_026706325.1 Candidatus Aminicenantota bacterium | reverse complement strand
GGCGAATGAAAGGGATGTCCTTCAGGTAGAGCTGTTCCTGAAGATTGCGTGTCGCCGTGGAGATGATGGTCTTGCGGCGGCTGGCGAGGGCCGGAACCAGGTAGGCCAGGGTCTTGCCGGTTCCGGTGCCGGCTTCGGCACAGAGGTGATGGCCTTCCCGGATCGCTTCCAGGACCGAGAGGGACAGTTCCAGTTGGGAAGGCCGGAACTCGTAACCCGGGAGCTCACCGGCCAGCAACCCTCCCGGGGAGAACACCTCCTGAAGCGTGAATTCCGACGCCATGATCAGTACCCGGTGAAGGTACCACGGGGCACCGAAACCGGGGCTGCGCCCGCCGGATCCGGTGGGAGCCTTGGCTCACGCGGTTTGCCGGAGACGGCCCGCATAGAAGGCGTGACGCCGGGTCAGTGACACGACGCTGCGGCCGATTCCGTCCAGGACACCCTCGTCGTCGCAATGCGCAAGGGCCTGGCCGATCCAACGGCCGATTCGATCCATCTCGGCCTCCTTCATGCCGCAGGTGGTCACCGTCGGGGTCCCGACGCGGATCCCGCTGGTGACCAGAGGGGGGTGGGCGTCGAAGGGGATGGTGTTCTTGTTGACCGTGATCCGGGCCCGCTCCAGCGTCGCTTCCGCCTGCTTGCCCGTCAGGCCTCGGGAAAGGACGTCCACCAGGAAAAGGTGGTTGTCGGTGCCTCCCGAAACGATCCGGAACCCCTGTTGGGCGACACTCCGGGCCAGGGCCTTGGCATTGGAAAGAACCTGTTCCTGGTAGCTCTTGAAACCGGGACTGAGGGCTTCCTTGAGACAGACGGCCTTGGCCGCGATGATGTGAACCAGAGGCCCGCCCTGGGTGCCGGGAAAAACCAGCCGGTTGAGACGCTTCTTGTGCTCTTCGCGGCAGAGGACAATCCCCCCTCGGGGGCCGCGGAGGGTCTTGTGGGTCGTCGTCGTGACGAAATCGGCGAAGGGAACGGGACTGGGATGCAGGCCGGCGGCCACCGGACCCGCGATGTGGGCAATGTCGGCCAGCAGATATGCTCCGACGCCTCGAGCAATCTGGGCCAGGCGATCGAAGTGGATGGTGCGGCTGTAGGCGCTGGCCCCGGCGACGATCATTCGGGGTTTCTCCCGTTTGGCCAGATCCTCCAACTCGTCGTAGTCGATCTCTTCCGTGTCGCGGCGGACGCCGTAGGCGGCGACGCGAAAATACTTCCCGGAGAAGTTGAGGGGATGTCCATGGGAAAGATGGCCGCCGTGGGACAGGTTCATGCCCAGAATCTTGTCTCCCGGCTCGAGCGCGGCCAGATAGACGGCGATGTTGGCCTGGGTGCCCGAGTGGGATTGGACGTTGGCATGGTCGGCGCCGAAGAGCTGCCTGGCTCTCTCGATGGCCAACGACTCCACCACGTCCACGTGCTCGCAGCCCCCATAGTACCGGCGGCCCGGGTAGCCTTCCGCGTACTTGTTGGTGAAGACCGATCCCATGGCCTCCAGGACGGCCTCGCTGACGTAGTTCTCGGAGGCGATGAGCTCCAGGGTCTCGCTCTGCCTGCGGGTCTCTTGGAAGATGGCCTCGGCCACCTCCGGGTCTGTCTCGTACAAGGATGGATGCATGGTGACTGTTTCTCCAATTGCGGCCCGGGACCGGTTCCCGTCGCCGGTCCTACCATTATGCCGCCATGCGTGCCCGGCGCGCCTTGACCAGCGGGTTCTTCACCGGACGGGTGATCTGCGGGGTCTTTCGCCACGGATTGTCGAGCGCCGGCGGGTCAGCGCTCCAGCGAGGAAATCTTGCGGACCCGGCGGTCATGGCGGCCACCTTCAAAACCGACCCGGAGCCATTCCCGCACCATGGAAAGAGCCAGCTTCGGCTCGAGAGTCCGAGCGCCCAAAGCCAGAACGTTGGCCTGATTGTGCCGGCGGCTGAGACGAACCGTTTCCAGGTCGTGGCAGACGGCCGCCCGCACACCGGAGATCTTGTTGGCGGCGATGGCCATGCCGATGCCGGTGCCGCAGACGAGGATGCCTCGCTCGGCGCTGCCGGACGAGACCCCCTGGGCCACGGACGCCGCGAAGTCGGGATAATCGACGCTGTCGTTCGAGTGAGGCCCCCGGTCGGTCACCTCGTGATTATCGGCTTCGAGCAGGTCCTTGATCTGCTCCTTCAACTCCACCCCGGCGTGATCGGCGCCAATCCAGATCTGCATGCGCGACAGTCCTGCCGGTGGATGGTAGCTCACTTGACTTGACCCGGTCAAACCGGTAGAAACGGCGCTTCCCATGCGCTGGTCCCGGTTCTATGCGCCCACCTTGAAGGAGACTCCTTCGGAGGCGGAGGTGCCCTCCCATCGGCTCCTCCTGCGCGCCGGATTCATCCGTCAGTTGGGTTCGGGCATCTATTCGTTCCTTCCCCTGGCGAGGCGGACCTTGCGGAAAATCGAGGACATCATCCGCCATGAGATGGACGCCATCGGCGCTCAGGAGTTCGTCCTGCCGGCCCTCCACCCGGCCGAGCCGTGGAGGGAATCGGGCCGTTGGGAGGCCATGGGCGACGAGATGTTCCGGCTCAAGGATCGTTCCGGCCGGGACATGTGCCTCGGGATGACTCATGAGGAGATCTTCACCACCATCGCTCGCGACGAAATCAGGTCCTACCGCGCACTGCCGCAGATCTGGTACCAGATTCAGCTCAAGTTCCGGGATGAACCCCGCCCCAAGTCCGGCCTGCTGCGGGTGCGCCACTTTCACATGAAGGATTCCTACAGCTTCGACCTCGACGCGAAAGGGTTGGACCACAGCTACCGGCTTCACGAGCAGGCCTACCGCAAGATTTTCGATCGCTGCGGCCTCCAATACCTGGTGGTCGAGGCGGACTCGGGAGCCATGGGGGGGAGCGTCTCTCACGAGTTCATGGTCCGGACCGATGCCGGAGAGGACCATGTCGTGACCTGTGCCTGCGGGTATGCCTCCAACCTGGACCGGGCCGTCTCGGCATTGGAGGCGCAGGAAGACGAGGCGGTGGACCTTCCGCCCCGGAAGGTGCATACGCCGGGCCGCAAGACGATTCAGGAGGTGAGCGACTTTCTGAAAGTTCCTCGGTCACGGCAGATCAAATCTCTGGTCTACCTGGTGGGGGAGACGCCATGGCTGTTGTTGCTGCGGGGCGACCACCGGCTCAATGATCTGAAGCTGAGCCGGCTGGCCGGCACCGGCGACCTTCGAATGGCCCGTTCCGAGGAGATCAGGGACCTGTTCGGAGCCGACGCGGGCAGCCTGGGACCGGTGGGCGCCGACTTCGTCAAGGTGGTGGCCGACCGGGGCCTGGAGGGCCGGCGGAACCTGGTCTGCGGCGCCAATCAGGACGACTACCACCTGCTGCATGTCACTCCGGGACGGGATTTCCAGGCGAGCTACCAGGATCTGCGTTTGGTCGAGCAGGGGGACGCCTGCCTGGATTGCGGTCAGCCGCTGCAGGTCGAGAAGACGCTGGAAATCGGACATATCTTCAAGCTGGGATACAAGTACAGCGAGTCCATGAAGGCCCGCGTACTGGACCGGCAAGGGAAGGAGCGGCCCTGGATCATGGGCAGCTATGGAATCGGCCTCGAGCGGATCATGGCTGCCGCGGTGGAGCTGTACCACGACGAATTCGGTATCGTCTGGCCCCGGGCGCTGGCGCCGTTCCAGGCCGTGGTCACGGTCGTGCGGGCGGACGACCGGAAACAATTCACGGCCGCCCGCGAGATCTACCGGACCCTCTGGGACCGCGGCATCGACTGTCTCCTGGATGACCGGAACGAGCGGCCCGGCTTCAAGTTCAAGGACGCGGAGCTCATCGGGGTTCCGATCCGAATCACCGTCGGACGTGCCCTCCGGCAGGGACGGGTCGAGATCTTTTCCCGCCAAGACGCCAGCAAGAGGGAAGTCCCCCTGGGCGATGCCGTAACCACCGTCGTGGAGATGCTTCAGGCTTACCCGGTCTGATTCCCGGGATTCCCAGCCCGGACCCGCGGCCTTCCCGCCTCCCTGCCAATCCCGCACTTGAGTCCCGATTCCACGGTCAATCGGCGCCGATTTTTGCAGAAATTCCTTGACACTTGGCCGGTTATAGGAATATTGTGGTCAAAATCAGTTCAAAAAGGGATAAATAGGTCTAAGTAACACCGGATTGTCACTGTGTTCAGAGGAAATTTCCCCACCAAGGTCGATGCTCAGGGGCGGATCAAGATCCCGGCGGCATACCGCAGGATCTTGGAGGAGAAATACGGCGCGTA
>JAPOYZ010000017.1 GCA_026706325.1 Candidatus Aminicenantota bacterium | reverse complement strand
GGTGTACGAGGTGGCCCGGGAGTACGGAGTCCCGGTGCTGCTCCATTTCGGCTCCCGGCACAACCACGGACTGGACCGGTTTCACAAGATCCTGGAGCGGTATCCGCAGGTGAATTTTCTGGGGCACGCCGGGACCTGGTGGGCCAACATCAGCCGGGACGGCGAGGAGCGGGGCCGGGTCGTCAAGGGCGGCCTCACCGACAGGCTCCTGTCCGACTATCCCAACATGTTCGGAGACCTTTCGGCCGGGTCCGGACTCAATTCCCTCAGCCGGGACCCGGACTTCGCCGCCGATTTCGTGGCCCGTCACTCCCGCAAGCTGCTCTGGGGAAGCGACTGCTACTGCCACGACGGCAAGGGCGCGACCTACCCGCGAGGATACTGCGTCGCTCAGCGGTCGCTGGACCGCCTGCGGGAGTATCTTCCCGACCCCTTGATGTTGAGGAGAATCACCTACGACAACGGGGCCCGGATGCTTCGGCTGCGGACTTGAAGGCCTCCCTGCGCGGGAGGGCTACGCCATATGTGAAAGGATCCTCACCGTGTCGGCGGCCGCCGTCACCGGGTCCAATGCCGTGTCCGCGATTCCGGAAACCACCTTGGTGATGTTGTGGTCGGTGACCCCGGCCCGGGCCCAGGTGCGGACCGGAGAACGGGTCATGTAGACGGAGAAGGCGTGGTGACCCGATCCGGGCCTCTCGCCGATGACGTGCAGGATCGCGCGCCTGCGGCCGGTCTCCCGCAGGTTCCCGAAGAGCATTTCTCCGATGCGGTAGCCTGCGCGGACCCGTCCGTTCCGCACCACGATCTGCTCGGGAGCCGGCTCGTGGCCGGCGTCTTCGAGACCGGTCCGAAGAGCCGCCAGGTAGGGATTCAGATGGCCGTCGTCGGTGAGCGAGTAGACGTTCAAGCCGTCGGAGATGACGAGCTGCACGTCGTAGCGGTCCCCGCGGGCTTTGGCCAGACGGCGAATGGCCGAGGCCGAGGCGGCGTCCAGTTCCTCTCCCGTGGGGGGATGCAGGATGTAGTCGTTGCGGTCCCTGGAACGGCTTCTCACCATGATCGCCGAGGGTAGCCGGGTGTCGAAGTCCTCGGGGAGTTCGGCGCGGATGCACTTCTTGGAATCCTGGTAGAGATAGCGGATTCGTTGCCGGAGCCGGGGCTCCAGGTCCCAGGTGTTCTTGCCATGCCCCTCCGCGATGAACACCCCGCGTTCCCGCACCTCCGCAATCCGGCGCCTGCCCTCGGCCAGGATCTCCCGGTCCGGGCGCTGGTCCCCCTTGGCCCGCAGGTACTGGAGATAGACCCACGTGGGTTGTCCGAAATGCTCGGTGGGCCTTCCCTCCGCGTCGATCACCTTCAGGGACTGGAAGAAACGCCACATCACGTCGTTCACCTTGAACCCGAACTTCTCGCGGACACGGACGTGATCCAGGAAACCCGTGGTCAGGTAACTCAGCATGGGATCGTTCTTGGTGGGAAGCGCCATCAGGTAGGCCGGGTTGGCGGGCATCACCCGTTCGATGCACCAGTTCAGGTCGTCCAGGTCGATGTCCATGTGGAGGGTCGAGCAGATGTCGAGGCCGATGGGCAAACCGTGAAGCTTGCCCATGACCGTGTCCTCCAGGCAGCAGCGAACGAGCTGCTCCCGGGTCCGGAAGATCTCCGGCCCGATGAATCCGGCCACGTCGTTCAGGTGCAGCCAGGGCGCCGGCGTCCGGCCGGCGCTGCGCTGCGCCTTGGCCACCTCGTGAACCAGGGCCCGGGCGAACCCGTACTTGCGCGCTTCGTGCAGCACCATGTCGAAGCCCTTGCCGTGACCGTTGGTGGCGTCGGCGCCTTGTCCCGTCTCGAAGTAAAAGCCGTACTTCCCGGTCCGCCGCTCGGCGTGGGACACCATCTTCTCGACCGAGAGGCCGAAGGTCGTATTGGCGTCCGCGACGCCGCCGAGGCTCTGGAACCAGATGGCGGTGGATCCGGGGTCCTGCCGTTCCACCTCGGCCTGCACGTCGACGTGGGAAAGGACGCAATGGGGCAACGCGTCTTCCAGGCCGAACACCTCCAGGATTTCAGCCAGAGCGCTTTGGATGGAGGCGACCGAAGCGACTTCGCTGGAGACCGGGTTGGTTCCCAGCACCACGTCTCCGACGGCGTACGACCACCCGTCGAAGACCTGCCATCGGATGTCGTCGACGTTGTCCGTAGGCGAGTTCGGCTGAATCCGCGCGCCCATGTACCCTTTGGCGCCGAGTTTGGAATGGGGCAGCGGATTGAAGACCTTCCGTCCCACCGCGATCAGTTCATCGTTGCTCATCAACTTGACCACGCACCCGATGATGTCGCTGGGCAGCCCGGGCATGATGCCCTTGATGGCAGCTTCCTCTTTCCGGAGCAGGAAACGTTTCAGGCCGGCCAGCGTCCAGCCGGCGACGGTTCGGGTGATCTCGCGGTCAACCACGGTGTCGATGTACGACGAAACGGAGTCTTCGAAGACCGGACGGGCGATCAGGTCGCCGACGCGAGTGTTTGCCAGCAGGGCACGGGCCCGGGCTCGCGACTGCTCGTCCGGTGCGGCCACGCCGATGGCCTGGTCTCCTTCCTTGAATTCATTGGCGGCCCCCAGCAGTTGCCGGTAGAGCGCCGGGTCGAACCGGCCTTTCAAGCGCGCGATGTAGGCAAAGATGCCCTCGTCGTGATCGGAGGCGGAAGTTGAAACACCGGCCTTGCGGACCGTTCTGGCGCCCCCTCCCAGGACCCAGAGCGAGGTTCCCGCAAGCAGGCGCGAGAGGAAGGATCGGCGAGGCGACGTCAGGCGGGTTGGGAACTCCGGGGAGAACGATTCCGATTCCGGCCGCCGGGGCGTAGGGGAATCATCGGAACGAGATACGGGGATCCGGACTTGGGAAGGCATTGAACTCCTCCAACCCGGTGGATCGGAGTCGTGACCGGGGCGATCGGTGCAGCTCGCGGGGCGCCGCTCGAATTGACTCCGGAAATGCTGGTCGGGACGGGGAGATTCGAACTCCCGACCCCCTGAACCCCATTCAGGTGCGCTACCAGACTGCGCCACGTCCCGGCCGGCGAATGACGGCCAGTATATCAGCCCGTGGCAAAAGTCGTCGCGGCATTCGACCGTCCCTGCATCCCGGCGGTCTTCGTTGCGGTTCGGGCACATACTCCTGGTATGCGCGCCGTAAGCGCCTTGTCCGGCGGGCGCAGGAACGGTCTCGGTGCTCGCGGGACTTTCACCACGGACTGATATCAGTCCGTTTCGAAAGCCGTGACGATACTTGTCGCGGGTGGCCGCGAAAGTCCGCTACCGGCCGTTCTCGCCGCGCCCGGCGGGCTGTTTCCGATTTGCCGGTTGGCTGTTGGCGGACGGAAGGTCCTGGTCCAGAAGCGTCATCAGTTCCTGAAGCTCGCCCCGGATCTGGGCCAGGAGTTTCTTGGAAGAATCGGCCCCGGCCTTGGAGAACAACGGCGTCTTCCGCAAGTTCGCGCCGTTTCGGAGGAGCTGCTTGCGGGCCCCGGCGATGGTGTAGCCCTCTTCGTACAGCAGCCGCTTGATTTCGGCCACCAGTTGAACGTCTTTCTCCCGAAAGATGCGTTGCCCGGAGCGGTTCTTGTTGGGAGACAGCCGCGGAAATTCGGTCTCCCAGTAACGCAGGACGTGAGCGGGAACGTCGCAGATCTTGCAGACTTCCCCGATCTTGTAGAAGAGCTTGCCTTTCCTGGCCATCAGGATGGAGTCACACGTTGATCAGGCGCGAGGGGCGAAACGTCACGCGCCGCCGCGGGCCTAGCCGCATCTGGGCTCGAGTCTGGGGATTGCGGCCGAGTCGAGCCTTCAGTGAAATGACGCGGAACGAACCGAATCCGGACAATTTCACATTCTCTCCACGTAGCAGTTCCGACTTGATGCTGTCGAAGATGAGCCTGACCACCTCCTTCGACTCCTGATGAGTCAAACCGCCGTGGGTCTCGTAGACGGCGCGCGCCAGATCCGCTTTGACCATGAAATACCTGCTCAGGAGGCGGTGTCACAAGCTGCGGTTCATATTAGGCACGCCCTTTTTCGGGTGTCAAGACAGCTCCTGCCTCCTCTTTCCGCTGCGTTGCAGGATGCGGATCGGCGTGGCGTGAAAATGGTATTTCTCCCGGAGCCGCCGGGCCAGATGCCGGCGAGTGGGAAGATCCAGCTTTCCGGATCCCCGCGTGAAAAAGACGAAGGTGGGAGGCGCCGTCGCCACTTGACAGGCGTACTTCAAGCGCGATTTCCGGG
>JAPOYZ010000627.1:3824-4286 GCA_026706325.1 Candidatus Aminicenantota bacterium | reverse complement strand
GGCGAAGTCGACGTGCCGGCCCCGGCGATCGTGCTGCGTCCCCAGGTCGTCCTAGCTTTTCTTCGATCTCCCGGCAGTTCATAGGAACCTGGCAAGCTTGTCCCGCAAGAGCCGTTTGGCCCGGTGAAGCCTCGATTTGACGGTCCCCACCCGTAGGTTCAGCACGTTCCCCGTCTCCTCCAGCGACAGCTCCTGGACCTCCTTGAGAACGAATACCAGGCGATAACGCGGGGGCAGCGAATCGATGGCGGTGCGCAGCAACCTGGCCCTCTCCTTGCTCCCCAGATGGGCTTCGGGTGACGGCCGGTTGTCGCTGACCTGAATCTCCGTCTCTCCCTGTTCGGAGTTGCCGAAGAGCCGCTGGGTCAGAAAGAAACCCTTCCGTTTTCGCCGCCGCATCTCGTCCAGAGCGAGGTTGGTGGCGATCCTGTAGATCCAGGTCGAGAACTGGTAGTTGCCCTT
>JAPOYZ010000627.1:0-3814 GCA_026706325.1 Candidatus Aminicenantota bacterium | reverse complement strand
GGTGGGCGTGGCGGAACACCCGGATGAAAGTTTCCTGTGAGATGTCCACGGCCTGATCGTAGTCGCGGATAAGGTTGTAGATGTAGTTGACAAGCCGGTCCTGATAGCGGTCTACCAGAATCTGAAAGGCGTAATCATCGCCCTTCAGGTAGGCGACGATGAGGGCGTTATCGGCGAATGTCAGAGTGGCGGCCAATTTTTCAACCTCCCTTTCTAACTAAGACGGCAGAAAGGGGCGATTTGTTCCAAACAAATTTGATTTTTGGTGATTTCGTGGGAGGAAGGGTGGAGGGAAGTGTTAAGGGGGGGCTGGCGGCCCCCCTAGCCCCCCTTCGGCGAAAAGAAAGTCGCCGCTCCATCGGCGACAGGAAAGTCGCCGCTCCGGTCACTTGGCTTCGTACCAGGATTGGCCGGTGGCCATGTCTACTTTCAGCGGCACCCGCAGGGCGGCCACCCCTTCCATCTTCTCCCGGACCAGTTCCCGGACTTCGTCCATCTCGGCTTCCAGCACCTCCACCACCAGCTCGTCGTGCACCTGCAGGATGAGCCGGCTGGAGAGCCCTCTTCGGGAAAGGGAGCGGTGGGTCGAGACCATGGCCTTCTTGATCAGGTCCGCGGCCGTGCCCTGGATGGGGGCGTTGACGGCGGTCCGCTCTCCGAAGCTCCTGAGGTTCCAGTTCTTGCTCTTGAGCTCCGGTATCTGGCGGATGCGGCCGAACAGGGTTCGTACGCAGCCCGTCTCGTAGGCCTCGGCGAGCGTTGCTTCCGACCAGCGCTTGACGCCCTGGTAACGCTCGAAGTACTCGTCGATGAGACGCTTGGCCTCCCACCGTCCGATCTCCAGGTTCTGGGCCAGGCCGAAGGCGCTGACCCCGTAGAGGATCCCGAAATTGATGATCTTGGCGTACCGGCGACGTTCCCGGGGACTCAGATCGGCACGCTCCCCCAGGACTTCGGCTGCGGTCCGGTCATGGATGTCCTCACCCTGGCGGAAAGCCTCCACCAGGACGGGATCCTCGGACAGGTGGGCCATGACCCGCAGCTCGATCTGGGAGTAGTCGGCCGCCAGGAGCCGGCACCCCTCCTCGGCCACGAAGGCTCGCCGGATCTGCCGTCCCAGTTCCGTCTTGATGGGGATGTTCTGGAGGTTGGGATCGCTGGACGAGAGGCGTCCCGTCGCCGCCACCATCTGGTTGTAGGAGGTGTGGATCCTCCCCGAATCGGTATCGACCAGCCCGGGCAGGGCGTCCAGGTAGGTATTCTTCAGCTTCGTCTGTTCCCGGTACTCGAGGATGCGCCCGGCGATCTCGTGCTCGCCGGCCAGCCGCTGCAGCACCTCGACCCCGGTGGAGTAGTGCTTCGCCTTGGGAGTCTTCTTGGGTGGAGGGAGTCCCAGCTTCTCGAACAGGATCGTCCCCAACTGCTTGGGAGAGTTGAGGTTGAACTTCTCCCCGGCCAGTTCGGTGACGCGGTCCGCCAGGACCTGGATCTCCCGGCCCATTCGGCGGGACATGGACTCGAGCATTTCCCGGTCCACCTTCACGCCGGCGGCCTCCATGTCGGCCAGCACCCCGACCAGGGGAATCTCCACGTCGGTGAGCAGATCCTCCAACCCTTGGGTCCTGACGTCCGCCTCCAGCACCCGGAAGAGCCGCAGGGCCAGGTCGGCCGACCGGGCCAGCAGCTCCTCTTCATCCGGGAAGAGGCCTGCGTCGGACTCGGCCAGCCGGGTCTGGAGACGCTGGGTCGCCAGCCGCTTCAACGAGAAGTCGTTCTGGTTGGGCGTCAACAGGTAGGCCATGAGACGGGTATCGGCAAACTGGGGCTTCAACTGCCAACCCTGTCTGCCGGCGAGCATGAGCAGAGGCTTCAAATCGTGGATGATCCACCGTTTGGGCCGATTCAGGAGGGAGAGGAGGCGGTTGGAGTCACTCTCAAGCAGGTCGGCCGGCAGGTGAATCCCCTGCCCCTGTCCCGTCGAGACGCCGATGCCCTGGACCGGCGTTTTCCCGGAGGCGCCGGGAAGCAACGCCAAGCCGGCCTCGGCCCCTTTCAACCGGGTCATGAGGGCGTCGAACTGCGAGCCGCTCCCGTAACGCTCGTATTCGCCGCCGGCCGTCTCCGGTTCGGGCAGGAACTCCTCCAGGAGCCGGGTGAAGTTCAGCTCCAGGAAGAGCTTCCGGGCCTCGGCCGGGTCCGGTTCCGCAACCTTGAGGGTTTCCAGGTCGAGATCCAGAGGAATCCGATCGTACATCCGCACCAGCTCGCGGCTCTGCCGGACCACGGCTTCGTTCTGCTGGAGACTCTCCCGGTAGGTCTTGCGCCTGACCTCGTCCCTGTGGGCCAGCAGGTTCTCCAGGTCTCCATAGGTCCGGAGCAGTTGCACGGCCCCCTTCGGGCCGATTCCCTTGGCCCCCGGGATGTTGTCGGAGGTGTCGCCGACCAGACTCAGGAGATCACCCAACTGGTGGGGAGCGACCCCGAATTTCTTCTCCACCCCGGCCGGATCGAACCGGGTCATGGTCCGGGTGTCGAGAATCGTCACGTTCGAGCCCACGACCTGGAACAGGTCCTTGTCGACGCTGACGATGACCACCTCCAACCCGGATTCATCCGCCTGCCGGGTGACGGTGGCGATGATGTCGTCCGCCTCGTATCCCGGGTGGGAGAGCATGGGCACCCGAAAGACCCGGCACACCCGATGGAGGTAGGGGATCTGCCGCGACAGGTCCTCCGGCATGGGAGGCCGGGTCGCCTTGTAGTCGGGAAACTGCTCGTGCCGGACCGTGGGACCGGGGAGATCCATGGCCACGGCCAGATAGTCCGGCTGCTCGTCGTCGACCAGCTTGCGGAGCATGTTGGTGAACCCGAAGACGGCGCCGGTGGGAAGCCCCTCCCGGTTGGTCAGCCTGCGGATGGCGTAATAGGCCCGGTAGAACTGGGACATGCCGTCGATGAGGTACAGGCGAGGAGCGGGCACAACTCATTGATCTTACCAGGAGCGGCGGATTCCAACCGCCGAACTCCGGCCGCGGCGCCGGCCCTGAACCGGTGGCGGCAAGGAATGGCGGCCGGATGCGTCCCGAGGACATTGCTACCCGAATTCTTGCCGGGGGGAGGGGTCGTCCACTACGATGGCTTCCATGTCCGCGCTGGCTTGCGTCAATGCGATCTGGCGGGTCCCTCTCATCCTGTCTCTCACCGCCGTCATGGCGACGCTGGGCCTGATCCTGTCATTGGGCGACGAGGGGGGGAAACGGCAGAGTTGGTGTGCGCGACTCTGGAGCCGGATGATCCTGCGAATCTCCCGGGTTCAGGTCCAGGTTCGGGGGCTTGAGAAACTGGATTCGGGCGACGCATACCTTTTCGCCGCCAACCACCTGAGCATGTTCGACATATTCGCCATTCTGGGCCGCCTGCCCTTCGACTTCAGGTTCGTGGCCAAGGCCTCGCTGTTCCAATGGCCGTTCGTGGGTTGGCATATGAAGCGGGCCGGCTACATCCGCGTGGACCGACGGCGTCCCCGGAAGACGCTTCGGGCCTTCCGCGCCGCGAGCAACCAGATTCGTGCCGGCGCCTCCATGGTCATCTTTCCCGAGGGGATGCGGACCTGGGGCGAGACGGTCGCCCCCTTCAAGAGGGGCAGCTTCCTGCTGGCGCGCCAGACCGGCGCTGCAATCGTCCCCGTGACCATCGTGGGATCTCACCGCCGGCTGCCGCGGGGGTCGGTGTTGATCCGGCCGGGAGAGATGGAGATCATCATCCACCAGCCGATCCCAAGGAACAGTTACCGCAACCTGAAGCTCGACGCCCT
>JAPOYZ010000591.1 GCA_026706325.1 Candidatus Aminicenantota bacterium | reverse complement strand
CTACTCCTTGCGATCAAAGAGGGCTGAAGCCCGCGGTTCCGGTGGTGAGTTGACCTCTCATTGCCGAACTCTCCAACATGTTCTCCACGGCGCTGATGTTTCGTGAGAAGGGGAACAGGAGCCGGACCAGCGGCTCATGACGGTGTCCGCAACTGAAGGTGACGCCGAAGTTTCCCGCCTGCTCCATCTCACCGTACTTTCGAAAGCCCACCACGATGGCACGCAGGCGAAAAGGCGCGTTGCGCGCCTCCCCCTGAGCCGAAACCTGGTAGACCCAACGATTCTCGGAATGGTGCGGCGTGAGCTTCAGGGTCAGAGGACTGCGGGTATCCCTGATCACCATCTCACCCGTGGGATGAGCGAAGTCGGGATCCTTTTCCACGGCTTGCGGCATCAGGAACTTCAGAGGACGGGAATGGAGTTGCCCGCAGGGGAACCGAACCTGGTTCCTGCTGCCCTCCACGGGAACCAGGCCACCCAGATTGCAAAGTTGGTCCCGGATTCTCTCGACCCGTTCCTCGACGCCCGGTTTTCTACTGTAGGTCCAGACGGTCAAGAGGCCGTCCTTCTCATAGAGGGCCACGGTGATGTTGTGAAAATGCGGATCCATGGAAACCAACTCGACACAGCGCCCATAGCGCTCGATCGTCTCCTCGACGTAGGAAAGCTTGCCGTCCCTGCCCTTCATGACGAAATACTCCCGGAGGGTTTGGATGATGGATCCTTACCGATCCAACGCTCCAGCGCGCCGGGACGCTCATCCCGCTCACCTGCACGGTGGAGCCGGCAGATCCGGGCCGCCAGATCTTCAGGAAGACCTCGATTGAATCTCCCGGCCATATCTTGAGCCAGGTGCCGGGGATTTCCAGAGGCGCGCCCGTGATCCAGCCACTCCCAACCCTCCAGATAGGCGTCGCTCCCCATGCTTCCCTCGAACATGGCGACGGCGTCCACCGCCTCCTGGAACCGGTGGTCCAGCATCTCGGAAACCCGATCGCCGCCGGCTTCGACTTGGACCTGAACCGGGATCTCTTTCCAGTACAGCACTCGGATTCTGGCCACGACTTCGGCTCCTGCGAAAGACGATCCGGATTCGACTGACGTCGCCCGCCGGGAAGGTCAGGCTACACCAGTGCCAGACACCCTGTAAAGCCTGCCACCACCGGCAAATCCCGGGTTCAGGCCGTTGACGGGGGAGAGTCGCAAAGTCTCGGATTCGCCCCTCCCCTTCTTGACTTGGTCCGAGCCACTTCCGCAAAATGTGGACATGGATGTCTACGAGGAGATCGTCCGTCTCCGGAGCGAGGGACGCTCGGGCGCACTCGCGACCATCGTTCGCCGCCTGGGGAGCACTCCCCGCAAAGACCATGCCAAGATGCTGGTCCGCCAGGATGGCAGCTTTGTCGGCACGGTGGGCGGCGGCTGTGTCGAGGCCGAGGTCTGGCGGCATGCCAACCAGGTCATGGAGAGCGGCCGGGCCACTCTGGTCAAATACGAATTGACCCAGGACGACACTGAAAACGAGGGCCTGGTCTGCGGAGGAACCGTGGAGATCTTCATCGAGCCCGTGATCCCCGAGCCCACGTTGATCCTCATGGGCGCCGGACACTTGGGGCAGGCCATCGCCGAGGCCGCCGACCGGGTCGGCTTTCAGGTCGTTGTCCTGGATGACCGGGAGTCATTCGCCAATCGCGAGCGTTTCCCCCGGGCCCGGGAGGTGATCGTGGACTCCTTCCGGACGGGCCTCTCGCAGACTTCCGTCACCGTCAACACCTTCATCCTGGTCATCACGCGCGGTCACAGCCATGATCACGCGGCCTTGGAACAGGCCATCCGGACCGACGCCCGATATGTGGGGCTGGTGGGGAGCCGCCGCAAGATCCAGTTGATCGTAGAGCACTTGCTTGAGCAGGGGTATGACCCCGACCGGTTCAAGAGACTCTACGCCCCCATCGGTCTGGCCATCGGGTCCGAGACGCCGGAAGAGATCGCCATCAGCGTCACGGCTGAATTAATCGCCATCCGCAAGGGCGTGCACGAACGGAATCACAAGCAGCGATTCGTTCAGAAAATCCTCCAGCGGGCCAGAATGAAGTCCGCTCCGGCCCAGGTCGCCGCCGGGTAACCGGCTTCGCGTTCTCCCCTACCCTGAACCGGGATCCTCCGCCAGCAAGTGGAGAATCTGCTCGTCCATCGCACCGTTCCTCACGATCCGGGGCGTCTCTCCGCACAGATCCAGGACCGTGGAAGGAGCCGACTCCGGAAGCGTTCCCGCGTCCAGGAACAGATCGACTTTGGGACCGAAGAGGGCTTCCAACCGGGATCCGGATTCCGGCGCTGGCTGCCCCGAGAGATTGGCGCTGGTGGAAACGATGGGAACGGCGAGACGTTCCAGCCACAGCCGGAGGAAAGGCAGGCTGGGATAACGGATCCCGACCTTGCCCTGGTTTCCGGTGACGGACACCGGGATCGTGGACGCAGCCGGCACCAGGAAGGTAACGGGTCCGGGCCAGAGTTGATCCGCCAGCCGTTGAAACTGTCGAGGCAACCCGTCGGTGAGTCGTTCGGCCGTTTCCAAGTCTGGAATCAAGAGCAACAGACCCTTGTCGGGAGTCCGGCGTTTCAGTTGCAGGATTTTCTCGAGAGCTGCCTTGCACAATCCGTGGCAACCGATTCCGTAAACGGTATCGGTGGGATAGAGGAGGACTTCCCCGCGATGGACCGCCCGGGATGCCGCCTCGACGACGGCCGGATCGGGCCGGTGAAGATCGACCTCCAACCTTCGTCTCCAACCTTTACCAACGTCCTTCATCTGTCCGCACCCCGCCCCGGCCGTTTGGACTACGGGACGACCCTCGCCACAGACTGCTAGAATACCACCCGGTGTCCACTTCTCCGGAGGTGATCCGAAGCCGGTCCAACCGGCGATTTCAACGGCTGCGCAAGTTGGCGGCCAGTTGCGCCTCCTCCGATTGTCCCTGGGTCATGGTGGAGGGATGGAAACAGGTTTCGGATCTTTCCGGAACGCTTGAAATCGAAGTCCTGCTCTACTCTCAGGACAGCGATATCCGGCTGGCCAAGCTGAGGCGCCGGAGCCGAACCTGCATTCATCTTTCCGAGCCATTGTTCCAAGCGCTCTCCCACGTGGAGAATCCCCAGGGAGTCGCCGCGTTCTTTCCGAAACGAAAGTGGCGTTGGTCCGATTTGGGGCCCTATGTGCTCTACGCTCACAAGATCCAGGATCCGGGCAACCTGGGAACGCTGCTGAGAACGGCCGAGTCAACAGGACTGTTCACGTTGGTGACCTCTCCCGGTTGCGCCGCTTGCTATGGCGCCAAGACGGTCCGGGCGTCGGTGGGAGCGGCCCTGCGCCTGCCGTTGCTGGAGGCGATACCGTGGAAATCCCTCAGATCGAGAGGTTTCCAGCTATGGGCCACCACCCATCTGGGCGGCACCTCGTTGTTTCAGGCCCGATTCCGTCCCCCACTTGCAGTTCTTGTCGGGAACGAAGGCAACGGGCTTCCCGGCCGAATCATGGACGAAGCGGACCATCTCCTCCACATCCCGATGGGGTCCGGTGCCGGGAGCCTGAACGCGGCCGTCGCCGGCTCTCTCGCCCTCTACGAAGTCTTTCGGCGGGAGCGTGGACATGAATAAGCATTTGTTCCCCGGCATGGCCCCAGTTGGGGAAGAGGGAGGACCGAAGGCGCCCCTCGCGGATCGAATGCGCCCCCTCACCCTGGAACAGGTCGTGGGTCAGGAGCACCTTCTGGGTCCTGGAAAAATCCTGCGGGAAATCGCGGACTCGGGCGAGATTCCGTCCCTGCTGCTCTGGGGTCCCCCTGGCGTGGGCAAGACGACCTTGGCGCACTTGATGGCTGACCAGGGAAACTGCCACTTCATCGCCATCAGCGCGGTCCTGGCGGGTGTCAAGGAGGTCAAGCGGGTCGTGGGGGACGCGCGCACCGAGTGGCGCCTCCGGCAACGCCGTACCGTGCTGTTCGTGGACGAGATTCACCGCTTCAACAAGGCTCAGCAAGATGCGTTCCTTCCCCACGTCGAGAACGGGACCCTGATTCTGGTGGGCGCGACCACCGAGAATCCTTCCTTCGAGGTCATCCCTCCCCTGCTCTCCCGCAGCCGGGTTCTGGTGCTCGAGGCTCTGGAAGAATCGCACTTGCTCACGTTGCTCCGGCGAGCGCTCAAGGAGGACCGTGGCCTGGGCCGCTGGCAGGTCGAGGCGGAGGCGGGTTGCCTGCGGGCGATCGCACGCGTTGCCGCTGGGGGTGC
>JAPOYZ010000543.1 GCA_026706325.1 Candidatus Aminicenantota bacterium | reverse complement strand
GAGCTATGGGTGCGCGGTTTTGTGACGCTGTTTTCCCAACGTAGCTTATGCCCCCGACCCGGGCAAGCAGGTGCGGGGAGACCGATGAAAGTGTACAAAGAAGGTGTGAGCTTGCTGTAAAAACCGGAGGTATGGATATGAAAAACAGCTGCGGCGCCATTCTTTGCCTGGCACTCTCGCTGGCAACCTCCGCCGGCGCCCACAGCGGCGGACGTGTGTATCCCATTCCGGAGCTCACCGACGAGATGCTGGAAAAGATCCAGCTGGACGATGGTTCGGTAGAGGAGTGGTACGACCTGATAGGCGAACCCGCCATGTCCCTGGTGGATTTCAGATTGTACGGAACCGTACCCGATCCGTCAGACCTGGATTTCCGCATCTGGCTGGCCTGGCACGGTGACCCGGATCGGCTCTATATCGCCTTCTCGTCCAGCGATGACGTGTTCCACGAATCTCCATGGTCCGGGAACGATATCGAACTTCAACTGACGATCGACGGAAATCACAGCGGCGGGGATGGTTATTCGAACTTTACCTTCGACGAATCGGAGGGTGTTTGGGGGGAGGCGCAACAATACAAGGCAATGGCCCGAACGGCCACCGGCGAACCTGCCTTGCACGCGTACTACACCTCCAGCTCGGGGGGGAGGGGGTTTATCAGCGATGGTTCGGCGGATTCCTGGACGCTCTTTCCTCCCTACGCTGACATTGGCGGTGACATTGCCGGGGAAAACCCGACCATCACCGTGATCGAGCTGTACGTCACTCCATACGACAGTTGGCAGGGATACGACAGCGGGCCTGAAGGAGCGGTGGTCACCGATCTGACTGCAGGTGAGTTCATCGGGTTTGCCATCATCGTGAGCGATGAGGATGGCGAAGACGGCTGGTACCCCCTGACGCCTGAAGCAGTCCAGACTGAGGATCCCTGGGAAAACCTGCTTTTCCTTTATCGGGCGGATCTGTACCTCGACGGGCTGCTGCTGTCTGCCGACCAGGCAGGTCCTCGGGATGGCTCGGCAGTGGAGTCCGTGACCTGGGGGCGGATCAAGGCGTCTCTGGAAATCAAGGCGTCTCTGGAAATGGAGTAGCCGTCCGAGCTCTCCTTGCAGTTCCCCCGATAGTTGCGCCAAGTACCGTTATTTGAGGAAGGGACGCCCGACTTCCCATGGGCCCGACAGGATCAGGCTGAAAAGAGGCGTCCGTAGTCGGGGCGCCGCTCAGAAAAAGAAACATGGCTGAAGAGAGAGTTCTTTCCGGACCGTGGCAGGGCTTCTTCCCGGGGGACTGGGTAAGGCCGAGAAACAACCCCGGGACGTGGATGCCGCTGGTCGACGTCTCGGAGATCTTTCCCGGCAACAGGTCCGTCTCCCGCCAGGGGGAGTACAACCTCTACGACGCGCCCGTGGGAATCGAGCTGAAAATAGAAGAGGCCGCCAGGGCCCCCGTGGTTTTCGACGGAGAGGTCGAGTGGGAGAAGGGGGGGCTCTCTCCGAGCGACGTGTGGTACGAGGACGGCCGCTATCACATGTTCTACCACGCCGCCGGGACCGGCACCTGCTACGCCGTCAGCGACGACTGCTACCACTGGACCCGCCCCGAGCTGGGAGAGGTGGAGTACGGCGGCTCGAAAAGGAACAACATCCGCCCCGACACCCATCCGGAGGGGGGGCATTTTCGAGGACCCCTCGGCCCCGCCCGAGGAGCGGTTCAAGGCCATGGGGGCCGGGGCCGGCTGGTACGACCCCGACACCTGGGAGAAGCTGTCCGACGAGGAGGCCCGGAAGCGGTGGGACGCCATGCACTACGAGGGGCAGGACTACCGGGGCCCGAAGGTGGTGCTGCGGGGGTGGATGGTCGGCTGGACGTCGCCGGACCGCTTCCATGGCTGGAAGCGGATTGAGGAGCCGCTGGCGGAGTACTCCGTCAACGGGGGCATCGTCGCCGGGTACGACGAAGCGAGCGGCACCTACTACGCCTACATGCAGCCCCAGGGGTTTGCCCCGGAGGATCCGAAGGGTATCGGGACCGGCGTTCAGGAGGTGGAGATGGTGCGCCGGGCGAACGGCTTCTGCCGAACCAGGGACTTCCGCCGCTGGCCGGCCTCGAAGCTGGTGATGCATCCCGACGCCCAGGACGACCTCGACATCTCCTTCTACGCCCACAGCTACTTTCCGTACCCGGGACGCACCGATCTCCACGGCATGCTGACGCCGGTCTTCCACCACATGACCGGCCAGATGGACGTGCAGATTGCCTTCAGCCGGGACGGGCTGATCTGGTACCGCCCCGAACGCAGGCCCATCGTGACGCTGGGCCCTCCCGGAAGCGGCGAGGAGGGCATGATCGGCACCTCCGGTATCTTCGAGCTGCCGGACGGGCACTGGGGCGCCCAGTACTGGGCGGAATCGAGGCTGCACAACGTCAAGGAGGAGTACACCGACTCCCTGTTCCCGCGGAAGCAGCCGAGAAAGATGGGTGGGCCCTGTGGCGGCCGCACCGCTTCTGCGGTTTCGAGGCGCGCACCGAGGGGCGCTTCACCATCCCCACCATCTGCCGGCGCAACGACGAGCTGAGGCTCAACTACCGCTGCCAGCCGGGGGGTTGGGTCAGCGTGGAGCTGATGCGCATGATGCCCTCCATGTTCCACGGGGACGTCGATCCGCTCCGGGGCTTCACCTTCGAGGAGTGCGACCGCCTGACGGGGGATTCAGCTGACCGGGTGGTGACCTGGCGGGGAAGGAGCGACATCTCCGGGGTGGGGGAGATGGTGGCTGTCCGGCTGAAGATGTTCCAGGCCAAGCTGTTCGCCTACCGGGTGTGACCGCGCCGGCCGGTTGCTGGGCGTCGCCGAAGCGTGGGACCGGGCACAGGCTCGATGCGGCCCGGTCGCGAGCTCTCGAGCGGGGCCCGGTCGATGCAGCAGTGCCGCACCTTCCCGAAAAAATGGGTGATGGCGAGGACCATTCCGACGAGCTCCAGAAGATTCCAGAAGATGAAGAGGCTGGTGGAGGATCACGGACTGGAGCTTTTCGTCTTCCACGCCAACCGGATTCCCCGGGACAGGATCATCCACGGATGGCCGGGGAGGGACGAACAGATCGAGAGATGGATCAAGGTAATGAGCCTATTCAAACGGCTATATCAAGGCGTTGATACAGGCCGTATACCGGTGAGTCCGGTTCGGCTGTCCGCGAGTTCTGCCGGCACCGACGCCCGGTAGCGCTCCCCGAAAAACATCGCTCCGGCGAGGTACCTGCGGCGAGGCATGCGAATGAATGTTACCCGGTCCGACATAGTCAGCTGTCTGGAAGGCATGGGCCTGAAGGCGGGCGACAGCGTGATGGTCCACAGTTCCCTGTCGAGCATGGGCCGCGTTGAGGGTGGAGCGCGGACCGTGGTGGAGGCATTCGTGCAATTGCTCGGGCCCGGGGGGTCGCTGATGGTGCCGACCTTCACCCACATCGGGTGCCAGTACTTCGATCCGCTCGTTTCACCCTCCTTGAACGGAGCGATCACCGAAGCGGCGAGGAACTTCCCGGGAGCGGTTCGCAGTCTCCACCCGACTCACGCGGCAACGGCGATCGGACCGGACGCCGAAAGCCTGGTCGATGACCTGGACCGCGGCCCCCTCGGAAGGGATTGCGCCCTGGACCGGCTGTGCAGGAAAGGGGGCTACGTGCTGCTGCTGGGGGTGGACCACAAATCCAATTCCGCCATCCATATCGGTGAGGACTATGCGGGAGCCGATCGTCACAAGTCGATCTCGCCCGACAACCCGAAAGTCGTCGTCCTCAACCACCCCGAGCGGGGGGAGGTGAAGGTGACTCTGACCGAGATGATGGAAGGAACGATCGCCTTCGACCGCATGGAAGAGGTTCTGCGAGAGCGAGGCCAACTCGTGGAAGGGAAGATCGGCGAGGCGAAGTGCCAGTTGATGAAGGGCGGGGACGTCATCGCAGCGACTCTCGACATCCTGAAGTAGTCCCCGCCGCACTGCAAAGCCACCATCTGGGCAGAGGGCCTGCGCGCTAGTGCCGCGTTTCACCGATAATTTGGAATTTCCGGCCCTGAGACGGAATGGATCGGCGCTGGAAAGGGAAAGGGATTCCCGGGACGCGAACCCTATCCGATGGTGTATTCGTGAAACGTCGCCGACTGCATCTGCTCCCAGTCGACGTCGAGGCCGAGCCCCGGTTTCTGCGGGGCGTGAACGTAACCGTCTGAATCGGAGCGGATGACGTCGACCATCCCGTACTCGTACGGCTTCTGCGGCACGGAGTGCTCGTAGAAGGAGCCGTTGTCGCAGGCGAGCAT
>JAPOYZ010000145.1 GCA_026706325.1 Candidatus Aminicenantota bacterium | reverse complement strand
CCACCTCCCCCGCCCCCGGACTGGTCTTCCAGACCAATCCTTCCCGGACCGTCTGCAAGCTGGCCCAGTGGACCGTCCGGCTCTACCGCGAACTGGGGTCCCAATCGGAAGCATCCTGCTTCTATACGGTGGGAAGCATCGAAGTCGCCGGCAGCCTGAAACGGCACCGGGACCTGAAACGGCGTGCCGGTCTGGCCCGCTCCTGGGGATTGCCGGCCCGCATACTGACTCCGGAAGAGGTCGGGTCCCGCGTTCCTCAGATTGATACTCGGCGGATATACAGCGGTTACCACGTCCCTTCGGACGGTCTGGGAAAGGGGGTTCGCATCTTGAAGGCTCTGGCCCGGGAGGCCGGGAGCCGGGGCGCGCTCTTCATTCCCGACGCCAGAGTCACCGCCATCGAGTCCCGGGGCGACAGGGTGACGGCAGTCGTCTGCGGCCAAGGCCGCATCGAAGCCGGGAAGGTTCTTCTCTGCGCGGGAATCTGGGGCCCGCGAGTCGGCAGGATGGCGAGGGTTCCCGTCCCCATGCAACCCATGCAGCACCTCTACGCCCGGACCGGTCCACTGCCCGCGCTGGCCGGAGCCGGCGACGAGATCACACAACCGATCCTCCGGCACCAGGATCGATCCATGTACTCCCGGCAGGACTTCGACCGCTATGGCGTGGGCTCCTACCGGCACGAGCCGCTGCCGGTGGACATCGAGTCATTGGGTCCGGATCCGTCGGGTGCTCCCCAACCGGCACTCCGTCCTTTTCCGTCCCACCACTTCGCCAACGCCTTGGCCGACTCCAGGGAACTGTTTCCGTGCCTGAGGGAGGCGTCGTTCCCCTTCCGCATCAACGGGATCTTCGCCTTCACCCCCGACGGCCAGTCATTGCTGGGACAATCCGCCCATCTCAAGGGTTTCTGGCTGGCGGAGGGAGTTTGGCTGACTCACGGCGGCGGCGTGGGCCGGGCCATCGCCCAGTACATGGTGGAGGGTCTTCCCCCGTTGGACCTGCGCGACCTGGACTGCAACCGCTTCCACGCCCACGTCCCCAGCCGGCCCTACGTCCTGGCTCGAGGACGAACCCAATACCGCGAAGTCTACGACATCATCCACCCCAATCAACAGATCGAGCGTCCGCGCCGGCTTCGACTGAGCCCCTTTCACCCGCGCCTGGAGGAACTGGGAGGGGAGATGTTCGAGAACGCCGGCTGGGAACGGCCCCAGTGGTTCGTCGCAAGCGAGCGCCTGCCGGCCCCTGAGGGAGGACTCGGACGACGGGGCTGGAGCGCCCGTTTCTGGTCCCCCTTGATCGGTTCCGAGCATCGCGCCGCCCGGGAGCGAGTCTGCCTCTTCGACCTGACCCCCTTCACCAAGCTGGAGGTCGCGGGTCCGGGCGCCCTCGCCTCCCTCCAACACCTGGCCGCCAACCGGATGGACCGGCCTCCCGGCCGAATCACCTACACCGCCCTGCTGAACCGCCGCGCAGGAATGGAGGCCGATCTCACCATCACCCGGTTGGAGGAGGACCGCTTCTGGGTCATCACGGGAGCCGGGACGGGCATGCGCGATCTGGCCTGGCTCCGCCTCCATCTGGACCGGAAGAGCCGGGTCCAGATCCGGGACTTGACGTCGGCCTGGTGCTGCCTGGGAGTCTGGGGCCCCGCCGCCCGGGAGCTGGTCCAATCCGTCAGCGAGAACGACCTGTCGAACCAGGCCTTTCCCTACCTGACGGCTCAGCGGATATACGTGCGACAAGTGCCGGTGGTCGCTCTCCGTATCTCCTACGTGGGAGAACTTGGATGGGAACTCTACGCCCCGACGGAATACGGATTGCATTTGTGGGACACGCTCTGGGAGGCGGGTCAATCCCTGGGAGCGGCGGCAGCGGGAGGAGGAGCCTTCGAGAGCCTGAGGCTGGAAAAAGGCTACCGGCTGTGGGGCGCCGACGTCCACACGGAATACAACCCACTGGAAGCGGGTCTCGGTTTCGCCGTGCGCATGGACAAGGAAGACTTTCTGGGAAAGGCCGCACTGGAGAGGATCGAAACCGAGGGGGTGAGCCGGAAATGGTGCTGCCTCCGGCTGGAGGATCCCGACACGGTGCTCATGGGAGCCGAGCCGGTCCGCTTCAAGGGAAACCGGGTGGGATACGTCACCAGTGCCGGTTACGGCTATTCGGTTCTGGAGAACCTGGCGTTCAGCTATCTCCCGACAGAGGCCTCGCTGCCGGGAAGCCGCCTGGAAATCGACTATTTCGAGGAGCCGCACCGAGCGACGGTCGTGTCCATTCCCCGTTACGATCCCAAAAACCGAAAACTGACTGGATGACGCCAGCCGGCTCCGGATGAACGAACGGCACATATTCGCCGGCTTGGACGGCGCTCCGCGCAGCCGAAAGCCCCGGTCGTCGGGTCTGACCATGGTCGTGGACTGGGGCCTTGGACCCGGTCAACAGAACGACCTGACCGGCGCCGCGGCGCCTTACATCGACTTCGCCAAGATCGCCGTTGGTCTGTCGCGTCTGCTCCCGGATCAAGTCCTGGTCGAGAAGATCGGCGCCTATCGGGCTCACCAGATCGAGGCTTTCCCGGGCGGCCAGTATCTCGAATACGCCCAGATCCACGGGAAGCCGGACCTCTACCTTCCGGCATGCCAAAGGGCAGGATACCGCTGGATCGAAGTTTCCAACAACGTTGCGGACCTCCCCCTGGATTGGAAGGTCCGGGTCATCGGGGAAGCAGTGACCGTATACGGGATGAACGTGCTGGGGGAAGTCGGCAAGAAGGAGGGCTTCTCACACGATACCCGCTTCGCCGACGACGCCCGCGCCTGCCTCGACGCCGGCGCCGGCATCATTCTGTTGGAAGCCGCGGAACTGGTCGGCGCCGGCGACGCAACCCGGCGCGAGGTCGACGAGACGGTGACGGCCGCCGGTCTCGATCGTGTCATGTTCGAACTGCCGGGTCCCTGGATCCCCGGAGTTCAGTCCCACCACGTTCATCGGATGCGGCGCGACCTGGTGGATCAATTCGGCCCCGAGGTGAACCTGGGGAACGTGATGCCGGACGACCTGCTCCCGCTCGAGGCCTATCGGCGGAAACTTGGCATCAACGCCGGCAAGGGACCGGCGGCCTGAAGCCGGCGCACCTGATTCGAGTCAACGCTCCGGCAGCTCGACGGCCCGGATGTTCTTGAAGTCCAGGTTCGTGGTGGGATCGTGGGCCTGAAGACTGATCACACCGGGAACCAGCCGGGCTTGGCGCCGGGCATTGTTGCCGGGCGGCCGCGGGTCTTCCCAGTCGCTGGTCTGGACGCCGTTGACCCAGACCGCAAGATGACGGCCATGGGCGATGACCGTCTTGTAGAAGAACTCTCCATCTTCGGGAATGACTTCGCGGGCCGGGACGTAGAAATAGAGTCCCCCCGTGCCGAAATCATGGGGCTGCCTGCGGTCGCCGTTGCGGAACTCGTTCCGGATCTGGGACTCGTAACCGCTCCAGAAGACCCCCTTCTCCCCCCGGAAGAAGACGCCGCTGTTGGGATGGTGGCCGGCGTGGGGCGGGTTGGTGCGGACCGCCAGTTGCAGCACCAGGTTCTTGAACTCCTTCTCGGTCTCCAGTTGTCCGGCGCCCTTCTCCACGTGGAGAGTCCCGTTCCGCACCGACCATTCATGCACGTCGTCCCGGTTGGGGCGATCGACCTTCCGCCAACCACTCAGGTCCTGTCCATTGAAGAGCGGGCTCAACCCCAGCGGCCTGAGCTTGATGTTGCGATACTCGATGGGCTTGTCCACGTTGTACTGCAGCCCGATCACACCCACGGCATGCGACGAGTCGTTGGCGTCCAGCACCTGCTTCCCGTTGAGCTTCACGACGAAGTGGCTCCCCACGGCGCGAACCTCGTAACGGTTCCACTGGCCGCCCTTGAACCGGGCCGGTTCAGCCCTGACATAGAAGACCAGGCTGCCGGTGTTGTAGCCCTGCGGCTGCCGGTTGTAGATCTGCAGTTCGTAACCGGTCTCGTGGGGCGGCCCCCTCCGGGCGGAGCGTAGAAAGATGCCGCTGTTCCCATCCTCCGCGGTGCGGAACTCCAGGCTGAGCTCGAAGTCGCCGAACATGCTGGTGGTGCCCAGCCACCCGTACCCGCCGCCGTCGGATCGAAGCACCCCGTCCTCCACCTTCCAGCGTGCGTCCCCGTGCCATTCCCAGCCGTATTCGGTCTTGCCGTCCCAGAGCAGGATCCATCCGGCCGCAGCCTCCTCAGTCGTGAGCGTGTTTTGGTCCGAGGCGAGGACCGAAAACGGCATCAGCAAGACGGCGATGATG
>JAPOYZ010000152.1 GCA_026706325.1 Candidatus Aminicenantota bacterium | reverse complement strand
GGAGATCCTCCTGGGACTCAAGGTGGAGGATCGGCACGCTCTGATCAACGCGGAAGCGAGTATTCATGTGCCGGGGGTGGGATTTGCCGAGTGGGGGCCCAGCGACATGGGATTCTCTTTGAGGGCCACGAAACTCCCGGGTGAGGATTTGTCTGTGCTGATGCGGAAGGCCCGGCAACGGGTCTTCTCCGCCTGCAAGGCCGCCGGAGTCGCGTTCCTCAACGGGGTGCGTCCAGAGAACGTGGAAGCCATGATCGACGAGGGAGTCATGATCGGGTCCGGAGGGCAGGAAGCCGCCGAAAAAGGGCGCAAGTACACCAAGCGGAAGATGCCCTGGTGAATTTCGGGCCCGCGCGGCTCCGTGCGGCAAGACGCCGGATCAGGCTTCCGGAGGTCCGGTCACGATCGGTGTTGCGACGACTTTCCCGCCGGTTCGCGCCGTCGCGATGACGGTTTCCCCAGGTTCCACATCGACGAGGTCCGCGACGGGCAACCGCCCGTCCGGGAGCGTGCGTGCGCCGCGCACCGGTCTTCCGTCGGTTCGGGAGAGCAACACGTCCGCGTCGGGCAGCAACTTGACGGCGGGCAGGGAACAGGAGGGGATCCTTCCGGTGCGGGAAGCGGGTTCACGGACCTGGCCTCCGCCGCGGGGACGCTGGGCCGGCGGGTCCACCAGGTTCCGTATCCGGAGACCGATGGTTGGGTCCATCCCTCTGGGATCGAACTCCATTTCCAGGAAGTTCCAATAGAAGGGACCGTCCAGCTTGCGCAGTTCCGGCGTGTCGTAGCTCTGGTGGTAGAGCGCCGTGACGGCCACCTCCCTCCCGTCGAAATCGGTCATGCGCGGCCCGAAACCCTCCTTGACGCCCCGGCCCCCGCTGCGGCCGATGGGACCGAAGGAACATTCGAAGACCCGGTGCTCGACGTTCTGCAGGATCATGCCGGTATGAACGTCCCCGTAGACCGTGGTCACGCCCGTGCGTGAACCGAGCAGTTCCAGCACCCGATCCGCCCCGGCCGCGACCCATCCGGCGTAGTCGGCCGCCACCCGGTCGCGCTCGCCGAGGCTGGTCCTGGCGTCGGGCCGCCGGCCGTCCCCGGTCCAGATGGTGTGAAGGCCGTTGATGCCGGTCAGGCAGATCAGAGGCGAGGAATCGGTGCGAATCGTCTCGCTCAGCCAGGCAAACTGCTCCTCTCCCAGGAGACTGCGGGTGACGTCGGTCCGCGGATAGAGGTTCTCCTTGGCGTCCCATCCCTGGTCGTCCCAGATGTTGGTGTCCTGGCTGGAGCGCCAGAGGCGGGAGTCGAGGATGAGCAGGCTGAAATCGCCATGGGGCATCTTCCAGCGCCGCCATTTCTTGGGGTTTCCGGTTCCGGAGGGCGCCTCGTCTCCCGTCACCAGGTGGTGCACAATCTGGAAGTTGCGCCGCATGTAGTCCCGGTCCTGGCCCAGATCGCCGTGGGTCCGGATGGCGATCTGCTCCGGGCCCTTGACGTCGTCCATGCCGTAGTCGTGGTCGCCGGGATTGATGGTGTTCCAGTGGCGCATCATCTGCCAGCGCGTGGTGGGGCCGCAGAGCGTGGTGGTGACGATCTTGTACGCGTCGTCGGGGGAGGGCGGGTAGAGGAGGAGTTCCAGGTACCAGACGTCGTCCTCCCACATCATGACCTGGAAACCGTAGTCCTCCAGGTGCCGGTAGGCGCCCGGCGTGGGCTGATCGTGGACGAAGAACCCTCCACCCGGCCCCGCGTCGGGCAGATTCGGCTGACTTCCGTGGATGGCGTGGCAGGAGAGGCCGCACAGCCGGTAGGGAGCCGAGAGCCTGGGGAGCCGTCCCACGTAGGCGCCGCTTTCGGGGATGCCGCCGACCTGGCCGGTTCCGATTCCGACGGAATCGCTGCCCGGTCTGGGGTCCGCCGTCACGTTGCGGCCGTCCTTCCAGACCGTGTAGTAGAGGTCGGTTTCCGCGGGATTCCGCGGCAACGCGGCGTCGATGACGGCCGTGTTGCGCCGGAAGCCGTTGTTGACGATGGGCGCCCGCCCCGCCGCCGGAACCGGCTCCCAGCCGCCGGCCGGATGCGGCGTGTCCGCGACCCGCACCTCGGCCCTCTCGCCGTCGCTACGGAACAGGGCGATGAATCGCACTTGCCAGGCGTCGCCTGCCTGGCGCAGGGTGTCCCCCAGGGCGTAGCAGACGTGGCACTCGTTGAGCGGCGGGTCCAGGGGAATGTTCTCGCCCGGGTCGATCCTGAATTCGTCGACTTCGAAGTCCAGGAGGCCGCGTGCCGCGATTCCTGCGAAGCCCTGAAGGTGTCTTGTGCGGTCCCGGTTCTCCACCTGAATCCCGGCGACTCTGCCGCGTCCATCCAGGTCCAGCGACGCCGACACGGTTCCCCGGTCGGAATCGGCGCCTGAGACGGACAGGACGATCCGGAAAAGGTCGCCGGCTGCCGGCTTCGGAACCCGTTTGGCGGTGATCACCGTGTCGGAACCGTGCTCACGAATCCCGAAGCGGCCGTCGTCGGTCCACGCCGCGATCCAGGCCGCCTTCCCGTCGGGTCCGGAAATGGCGAACGACTCGTACAGAGTCGACGAACCGAAGGCGAGACCCAGCAGTCCGTACCCCGCCTGGTACATGCGCCAGTTCGGATCGTCGTGCTCCCACGGACCGTGCGAGGGCGCGTGAATCCGTCCCGTCATCTGGAGCTCGTAGTTGCCGCTCAGGCGCCAATGCCGATGCCAGATCAGCCCCGGGGGAAGCGAGGGGTCGTAGTCGACCGGCATGGTGTGGCTCCCCAGCCGGTCTCCATGAGTCTCGTAGTGATAGGGGAATCCCGTATTGCGGGCCCGGTCGCCCAAGTTGTGGATCCGCCGCCGCAGGGCGTTCTTCCGAATGCTCCAGTAGCCGGGATTCAGCGTCTCCCAATCGTCTCCGTGGTAAAGGGAGTCCGGCCGCCGGAACGAGACGGTCTGCGCCCGAGTCTCTTTGGCGGAGACCGACGCCACTGCCGTCGCCGTCGCCGCCTGCAGGAACGTTCTGCGGTTCATGGAGTTTTTCATTGCTTGCGTCTCCAGCCGGGGCGGCCGCGACCGCCTCCCGGCGAGCGCCGTCCCCGCCTCAGTTGTGGCAGAGCTTGCAGGCCGTGTCACGACTGACGACCAGGTGATGCGCCACCGTGGAGCCATGGGCGTTGTGGCACAGGCCGCAGTCTTGCAGGACGTGAGGGGCGTGCTGGTGGCTGTCCACGAACGTGGTCTTGTTGTGACAGGCGAAGCAATCGCCCTTGAAGCGAAACCGTCCCCGCCGGCTCAGCGCGTGGCAGGTCTGGCAGTCGATGGCGAACGGTGGATGAAGGCGAAAGGGAGCGAATCCCTCGGGCGCACCCTCTCCCACGAAAAACCGGATCTCCCGGCGTCCGTCCTCCCAGACCAGGGCCAGCGAGTGCTCTCCGGGAGCCGGAGTGACCTTGGCATGGAAAACGTCGGGAAAGGGTTCGTGGGCGGAGAGAAGCTGGCCGTCGAGTTCCAGCCGGGCGCCGGGGCCGGTAGCCGCAATGCTGATCTCGCCGGCGGGAAGGATCGACCGGTCGGGCGGCCGGACGATCTTGCCCCCTCCTCCCGCAATGGCGGGAGAGAGCAGGCCCAGGAATACTGCGGCAACCAGGGTTCTCACAAGTGGAGGCGGCAGATGTAACCCGAGTACCGGCTGTTCGAGTCCACTGCGCCGGGAGCGATGCCGGCGTCGGTGTAGTAGAAGACCCCCTGGTGCATGGTCATCCCGTGGGGATCGGGGTCGGACCGGCTCAACTGGATGGCCTCCATGATGCGGCCGTCCTTGGCGTCCAGACGGTGGATCACGTAGTCGTTCGAAAACATGCACCAGATGGAGCCGTCGTCCCACGCCAGCCCGTGGGCCCGTCCCAGGGTCACCGGGATGGAGTGAAGAACGCGGAAATCGGGATCCACCTGGGTCAGGCTCTTGCGGCGCAAGGTGGTGATCCAGAGAGTGTTCTCGGCCCAGGTGAGGCCGTGCACGCCTCCTCCGCCGGGAACCGGATGCCGGGCCAGGGTCTTGCCGGTCGCGGGATCGACCTGCAGGATCCTTCCGGTCGTGGCGTCCGTCGGTCTCGGTGCCCGTCTCAGGGCGGGTCCGTTGGCCGCCATCCAGAGGAAGCCTCCCCCATAGGCCATCCCGCTGGTATTGGTGGACTCGGTGGGGACTTCCTGCAATACCTTGCCCGTCTTCCAGTCCAGTAGGTAGGCCTTGTTGGTGAGTTGCTCTCCCACCCATAGGCCCTCGGCGGTGGCCTCCAGCGCGTTGGGATATCTGTCG
>JAPOYZ010000436.1 GCA_026706325.1 Candidatus Aminicenantota bacterium | reverse complement strand
TGGTCCAGCAGGAACTCAACCGTTCCCGCGTTGTCATACCCGATGGCCCGGCCCAGGGCTACCGCGGCGTCGCAGATCTTCCGTCTCAGGTCCGGCGCCAGATTGAGGGCAGGAGCCATCTCCACAATCTTCTGGTGACGCCGCTGCAGGGAACAATCCCGCTCGTAGAGATGGACCAGATTGCCATGCCGGTCGCCCAGAATCTGCACTTCCAGATGCCGGGCCCGGGACACGAATCGTTCCAGAAAGATTTCTTCACGGCCGAACGCGGACAGCGATTCACGCTGCGCCTCCTGAAACTGCGCTTCCAGATCCGCCTCCCGGGTCACGACACGCATGCCGCGCCCGCCGCCGCCGTGTGCCGCCTTGAGGATCACCGGAAAACCCATGGCGGAAGCCAGGCTCCTGGCCTCCTCCAGATCCGAGAGGGGCTCGTCGCTGCCCTGTAGGATCGGAACCCCCAATCGGGCCGCCAGCGCTCGAGCCGCCGTCTTGTCGCCCAACTGCTCCAGAATCTCGGGCCGGGGGCCGACGAACAGAATCCCGGCATCCGCACAGGCCCGGGCGAAGACCGGGTTCTCGGAGAGGAATCCGTAGCCGGGATGAATCGCGTCGACTCGCTTCTCCACGGCCAGCGCGATCACGTTCTCGACGTTGAGATAGGCCTGGATGGGATCCATCCCGGAGCCGATCAGGTAGGCTTCTTCCGCCTTGTACCGGTGCAGAGAAAACCGATCTTCTTCCGAATAGAGAGCAACCGTCCGGATGCCCAATTCGTGTGCCGATCGAAAGACGCGAATCGCAATCTCACTGCGATTGGCGGCCAGCAGGCGTTTGATTCGTGACTGACGTATGGACATGAGCTAGCTGGACAAGAATTTCCGGTAGATTTGCCGGATCGCGGTGGTTTCGAACCGATAACGCTCCAGGAGCGAGTCCCCCGAGTCCAAACCCATGAGCCTGGCCGTGACCGCACACCGGGCCGGATTGCGGGGTAGTCTGGTCGCCGGACTTTCAGCCAATAGTCGCTGCAGAGCCTCAAGGTGGAAGAGGAATCCCGCGCCCCGGCTCAGGACTCTTCCCTCGTCAGCACCGAGATGACCCGCCTCGACGAGCCTGGAAATGCCGAGCCGAGTTCCTCTTCCCTCGATCCCGTGCTGCAACTGTAGATACTTTACCACGAACTGGATGTCCATCAGCCCCCCGCGGCCGACCTTGAAATCGTAGTTGACTCCATCTTTTTCCTTTCCCACCTCCCGCTCCTTGCGCCGGCGGACGTGGTCCAGACCCCGCACCTGGTCCGGCGCGAAGGGCCGGCCGTGCCAGATCAGGGGCCTTGCGTCCAAGGGTTCTCCCTGGCTGTAGACCGGACGAAGACTGGCGTAAGCCATTCGTTCCCAGGCGTCGGCCCGGGTCGCAAAGTAGCGTTCAAGCGCCGGGAAGGGAATCGCCAATGCCCCGTGGCGGCCTTCGGGGCGCAACCGGAAATCCATCCGGTAGGCACGGCCCTGGCCGGTGTAGTCCTCCATCTCCTGAATCAGTCTCCGGAGCAGGAGTATGAAGAGGATGGACAGATCCTTGTCCGGACGGAGTCCGTAAACCAGCAACAGATCCAGATCGGAGTGATACGTCATCTGCTGCTCTCCCAGCTTGCCCAGAGCCAGGAGGCAGAAGGTCTCGTCCCGGAGGGCGGGGAAGTCCTCGAGAATCTCTCCGATGACGTGACGGAGGCAGGTATCGGCCAAGTGGCTGAGGCGGAGCCTGGTCCCGGCGGTCCCCGGTTCCAACAGATCGTGCAGCGCCACCTTGAACTCCTCCCGGCGCTTGAAGATCCGCAACGCGTCCTCCCGGTTTTTGGCCCCTTTCTCCAGTTGCTCCAGCGATTGCCGCATGCCGGGCGCATCGTCCTCCAACGGTGGAATCCGGGAGACCGAATCCAGCAACTCCGGGTTGTGGATCAGGGTCTCGGACAAAAACTCGCTGGTCGCCAATACGGTCAGAAGGGTCTTCCGGAAAACCCGGTTCTCAATGAGTTCGGAATACAGATCGGCGCGAGCATTGAGCGACTCGCTGAAGCGGTCCAGCCGTGTGAACAGGTGGGAGGCTTTCGAGGCCAGGCCCATGTAGTCGATCAGGTGAGGCACCAGGTTGGCCAGCAGATTCCGCATCCGGCTGGGCGAATGGGGAAAAGAGGGGGCCTTCTCCAGAACGGCGATGCCCTCCAGGACTTCCCCGTCGCGGATCCCGTTGGCTCGGAGAATCTCCAACGCCTCCTCGCGGCTCATATCCGGGTTAAGCACCAGCCGTTCCAGACCCCGCTGAGTCGGATCCTGCCCGAACAACGACTGGAAGATTCGCTGGACCTGGTCCTTCCTTCGCTCCAACTCTTCCTGGAACGCATCGGTCTCGGGCTCGGCCGCCGGACCGCCCGGTACGGCGCCGAATCCCAAGCGCCGGGCCAGGCGCAACAACTTGCCCGGATCCCGGGGAAGTCGGTGGGTCTGCAGGTCATGGACGAGTTGCAGCTTGTGCTCGACGTCGCGCAAAAACAGGTAACTGCCGCGCAGCGTCCCATGGTCGCCGGCGGAGATGAGTCCGCCGTCCACCAAGCGGTCCAGGGCGTCCAAGGTGTTGGGGGTTCTGAGCTCGGGCCGGGACCCGCCGTAGAGAAGTTGGAAGGCCTGGGCGAAGAACTCGATTTCCCGAATTCCGCCCCGGCCCAACTTGACGTCCCAGCTCTCGCTCCCCGCCTGCTCAGTCTGGCGCTCCGCCCGCCGCTTGAGCCACCGCACCTCCTCGATGGCGGCGAAATCCAGATATCGCTTGTAGACGAATTCTTCCTGAACGATTCCCACCAGTTGGGCGCCCAAACCGGCGCTTCCCGCCACATGCCTGCACTTGATCAGCGCCAAGCGGTCGGGTGTGTCCCCCCAGGTCTGGTAGTAGGAGCGGTAGGCGTCCAGCGAATACACGATCTCCCCGGATCTGCCCATGGGCCGCAACCGGAGGTCGACCCGGTAGAGCCTGCCCTCCGTCGTAATGGCGGACAAGGCCCGGGTCAAATCACGGGCGAAGCGGGCCGTGCGTCCAAAATCGGTCCCGTCGGCACGGACGTACAGGAGATCGACGTCGGAGCTGAAATTCAACTCTTCTCCGCCCAGCTTCCCCAGGGCCAGAACCGAGAAATCGGATTTCGAGTCCAGCCCCGCCGGCGCCAGAAGGTCGAAGGTCCGCTGGAGCACGGCGTCGGCGAGATGGGACACTTGGCGGGCCGTCTCGTCCGGAGTGCAGAAACCCAGAATATCTTGTGCGGCGATGCGGAGAGTCTCCCGCCGGCGAAGCCGCCGCAGGTTTTCGAGCGCCGTCTCCGGACTCTCCGGCGGACCCGCCGCCCGGGCCTGTGCAAGGAAGCCGTCTCTGTCCGGGATCGATGCGAGCCGGTCCTCTTCCAGGAGCCAATCGACGTATTCGGGACTCCGCAGCAGGAGTTGGGCCAAGTAAGCCGAGGCCCCCAAAACCCCGGACAAGGTTCTCAGCGCACGCGGCCGTTGAGTCAGCAGGTCAAGAAATGCGCCGGGACTGGACGCCGAATCGATCAGCGTTGCCAAGTGGAGGATGACGGCGTCCGGATCCGCGGCTCTCAGCGCCTCCCGAAACAGATTTTCGGCGAATTCGGGAAATTCGCGGCAATCGCAGCACAGACCGTGTATCACCCGAAGACTGTGAGCCACTCTGGAGGGCTTTCGAAAGCCGGAGCGGGCCAGAATCCGGCGGGCCTCCTTGTCGGACAAGCGGGAGGACAGGAACAATTCCCGGGCGCGCATTTCAGGCGATCCAGCAGCCCGCGGCAAAAGCGGTCACGAGCGTCGGCCGGTTCGGGCGCTTCGGGAGACTCTCACCATGGACTCCCACCATGGATCGGGAAACTCGATTCGGGTGTGGACGGGGCGTTCGGGTTGTCGAACGCCCCGTCCACGGGAAGGCCGCCGGTAGAGCCGCAGGGCGGGGAAGATCAAATGTCGAAGTAGAGAGCGAACTCGTAGGGATGCGGTCTCAGGCGCATGGCGTCGACTTCACGCTCCCGCTTGTAGTTCAACCAGGTCTCGATCACATCCGGAGTGAAGACGTCTCCCTTGAGCAGAAAATCATGGTCGCCCTCCAAGGCGTCCAAAGCCTGATCCAGACTCCCCGGAACCGACTCCACGTCGGCCATCTCCTCCGGAGGGAGGTCGTAAAGGTCCTTGTCCATGGGATCGGGCGGCATGATCTTGTTCTGAATCCCGTCCAGACCGGCCATGAGCATGGCCGCGAATGCCAGGTAGCCGTTGGCCGAAGGATCGGGAGGAC
>JAPOYZ010000034.1:3102-4353 GCA_026706325.1 Candidatus Aminicenantota bacterium | reverse complement strand
GCCTTGGAGGCATGTTCGTCTTCCTCCTGGTGCTGCGGCTGATCTGGGTGGTGGGCACGTCGGTCAGGCCGATCTCCGAAATGACGCACGCCGCCGCTGGTGTGGCCGCAGTCACCGACCTGCGACGGCTGCTTCGACATCTGGGACGAAGTACCCTTCGTCCGCTATTAACCTGAACAGCACAGCGCCGGGATTTCGCTGGCGACCACCCCTGATTTCCCTGGCTTTCAGCGTCGGCGCCGCTGCTGCCCCTGGCCGCATCAGCCTCCCACCCATTGGCCTTGATCGATCATTGGCACATTTCCCCGAGCCTTGAGTCGGGCACCGGGGTTTTTCTTCAAAAAGAAACGGGCAGCAGTGTGGAACTGCTGCCCGTCTCGTGCAGGTGGTGGGCGATACTAGATTCGAACTAGTGACCTCTGGTATGTGAAACCAGCGCTCTAACCAGCTGAGCTAATCGCCCGGAAACCGCCAGCCCGGAAGAGGAATGGGGCCTTCAAGCTGTAACCGGGGCGGTCTTTTCCAACTGTTGCAGAACCTGCCTGAAAGCGGCTGCGGTCTGCTCCAAGTCCTCATCTGTGTGGACCGCCGATACCAGACCTCCCGGCCAGGGAACCAGATCGACTCCGGCAGCGAGCATCCCGGTGCGGAAGTCGCTGATCCAGGCACCGGACATGCCTTTCAACACCCCATAGGGAACCTCGCCCTTGTGGATCGCGTCGGAGGTGACACCCCGATCCTCGTCGTCGCAGAAGAAGTGGAAGCCGGAAAACGTCCCGTAGACGACGACATCGCTGTCCTTTTCGGCGCTGACTTCGGTCAGCAGCCGGCGGAGCCGTTCTCCGTTGGTGTTTGCGCGCTCGATCACATCCCCTTCGTCTATGATCCTCAACTGGGCGAGTCCGGCGGCTGCGGAGACCGGGTTGGCGTTGAAGGTTCCCTGGTGCGCGATGCGGCGCCTGGCGTTCCACTGCGCGTCCTTCATGGTCAGCATATCCATTACATCCGCCCGTCCTACTACGGCGCCCCCGGGAAAGCCGCCGGCCATCGACTTGGCCATCACGGCGAGATCGGGAATGACGCCGTAAACTTCCTGGGCTCCTCCCCTGGCGACGCGGAATCCCGATATGACTTCATCGAAGATGAGCAGCGTCCCGGTGCGCGCCGTCAGTTGCCGCAGCTTTTGCGGAACGCCGTCAGCCGTCGGCACCCGGCCGAACGTCGCCCCGGTAGCCTCGCAGATCACAGCGG
>JAPOYZ010000034.1:0-3092 GCA_026706325.1 Candidatus Aminicenantota bacterium | reverse complement strand
CTCGGCCGCATCCATGTCATTGGGTGGACAGAGGGCGATGTTCTCCGCCATGCCCCGGGTGATCCCGCTCGGCAGGTCGTCCGAAGGGGAGGTTGGGGAACCGAATGCAACCTGGTCGTGCCAGCCGTGAAAATGGGTGTCGAAACGCAGGATCTTCCCCCGTTCCGTGTAGGCGCGGGCAATGCGCAGGGCAAGCATGGTAGCCTCGGTCCCCGAGCTTGTAAACCGCACTTTCTCCGCGCACGGGACCATTCTCACGATCAACTCCGCCCACTCCAGCTCGAGTTCGTGCGAGGCGCCGTAATGGGTGCCGCGACCGAGTTGCTCCCGGACCGCTGCGGTGACGGCGGGGTGGTTGTGACCCAGCATCAAGGCGCCGTGGCCCCCGAAGTAATCGACGTATTCGTTGCCGTCGACATCCCACTTGCGCGATCCCTGTGCGCGGTCGACGTAAATCGGATGGGGCTCCAGATAGCGGGTGTCGTGGGTGACGCCGCTTGGAAGCACCCTCACGGACCGTTCGTAGAGAGCCCGCGAGGAAGGGGTCCTGATTTCGAATGTATCTGAAGGCACAGGTTCCATGGCAGTCGATTCTCTGGTTTATCGCCCGGCTTTCCCGGGCGGCTGCAGCGGGCGAGAGTTCACCGAAGGGCGGAAGAGGCGGTTTGGGTGCCGGGTTCCAACCCGGCAATGGCTACGTCTCAAATGGCTGGTGGGCCCAGTAGGACTCGAACCTACGACCAACGGATTATGAGTCCGCCGCTCTAACCGACTGAGCTATGGGCCCGGTGCGAGTCCGAAACTACCGGAAAATCCCCGCGGGTCAAGCATTCTCGTCCCCGAGCTTGACGGCGTCGAGCTTGTGCAGTTCGCGGATGAGATCCCTGATGCCGGAGTTGAGGATATCGACGTCCCGGGCGCCCGAGGCGCGTTCGGCGGCCGCCAGTTCGCGATTCCTCGATTCTGCGGGTCAGGAAGTTTCTGCGAAAAACTCTCACGTAATCGCGCCATTGCCGCTCCACCTGTTCCTCGTCAAACCCGACCAGGGCACAGGACGAAACCAGGTCGGCGAGGCCCGGGTCCTCGAGGCTCGACATCAGGGAAGGCAGATCGAGGGAGTCGTCGGGATCGCGGGAAAACAGCAGTTCCGCCAACCCGCGAACGCGGGAGTCGGTGAAATGTTCTGCGGTCAACCCAGCCGCCGAACGCGGGATCAGTTGCGGGTGCTGCAGGAGAAGGCCCATGAAATCCCGCTCCGGACCCGGAGGCTCCGGGTAGGACGGAGTTTCCGGCAGTTCTTCCGCCGGGGGTCGGGTACGGAGATTCCTCGCGACGAGGGTCTTGCCCATGTCGTCTCGAAGCGCCCGTTCGTCGACCCGGAGCCGTTGCGCCACCTGCCGCCGCATAAAGTTACGGGCAACCTCCTTATTGCAGTTGGCGATCAGCGGCACAACGCGTTCGATGGCGCGCATCTTTCCGGCCATGGTCGACAGATCGATTTCTGCGCCCAGCCGCCCGATGTAGAAGTCGATGGCGGATTGCGCTTCGTCGACGAGTTGCTCGAACCGCCCGGCACCCTCTCGGCGCACGAAACTGTCGGGGTCGTCGTCACCGGGGAGGGGAACCACCTGGGCGTCGAGACCGGCACCGATAAGCACTTCGAGCCCGCGAATCGCCGCGGCGGAACCGGCGGCATCGCCGTCGAACACCAGAACGACGCGGCGCGCGTAGCGGTCGAGGATCCGGCACTGCTGTTCCGTGAGGGCGGTACCGGACGAAGCCACCACGTGGGCGACACCCGCCTGCGCCAGCGCCAGGAGATCCATGTACCCTTCGACGACGATGGCGCAGTCGCGGCTGACGATCTCCTTGCGCGTCCAGTTCAACCCGTAGAGCACCGATCCTTTGTGGTAGACCGGGGTTTCGGGCGAGTTGAGGTACTTGGGCTCATCGCCTGGCTTCAACGTTCTGGCGCCGAAGCCGATGGAGCGGCGCGACAGGTTGGCGATCGGAAACATCACGCGGTCTCGAAAGCGGTCGTAGTGACCTCTCCCGGAGCGGCTCGGAAGCGCCAGTCCCGCTTTTTCCAGCAAATCCGGGGTATGCCCGCGGCGGCCGGCCCGTTCCAGTAGCGAGGTCCCGCTCCCCGGGGCGTATCCGAGGTAGAAGCGGTCGATCACCTCGTCGGAGAGCCCCCGGCCGTGAAGGTAGTCGAGGGCCATGCGGCCTTCATCCTGCCGCAGGAGGTAGTGGTAGTACTTGGCCGCCCATTCGTTTGCCCGGTATATCTTGTCGGTGACTTGTCCGTCCCGCCGTGCTCCTCCGCCCTCGGGGATTTCCACCCCGCAACGCCGGGCAAGGAAGGATACCGCCTCCGGGAAACTGACCCGGTCCATCTCCTGAACGAACTTGAAGATGTTGCCGCCAGCTCCGCAGCCGAAACAGCGATAGATCTGCAACTCGGGGTTGACGTTGAAAGACGGGGTTTTTTCGGTGTGAAAGGGGCAGAGTCCGCGGAAATTCCGGCCCTTCCGGGTCAACTGGACATGGCCGGACACCAGATCGACGATGTCGATTGCCGCCCTGATGCGCTCCAGGGTTTCTTCGGGGATCAGATTCCGGGCCATTGAACGCCCAACACTTGCCAGAGAAAGAATCTGCGATTAGCCGGACCGGCGGCCGGGATCCAGAAGCTATCCGGGTTGGATAACCGGGTCAAACCGTGATATTTTGGGGTATGCTGACTTCGCATACACCGTATGGAGAGTCAGTGAAATGGCGCCAAATCGGCACCTCGCGAAGACCCCGGAGGAGGAAGACCCGGGGAGAACGTTGCCCAAATGTGCAGGACTTGAGGGATTTGCTCACCGGAACCAATTGACTTCTGTTCAGGGTCGCAAAACAGCTTGGAGCAGACGAGGAATTTGCTTGACTTGCACCGACAATACCCTAAATTTGCGGTACTTAGGGCTATTTCAGGAACTAGCGACCCCGTCTTGAGTTGCGGTATTTTCCGGACTGAGGGATCTCAGGAACGTGGAAAAGTGCTCCTCAACGCCCTTCACGATCGAACAATCCCCCGATTACAGAGA
>JAPOYZ010000464.1 GCA_026706325.1 Candidatus Aminicenantota bacterium | reverse complement strand
CAATTGTGAGCAAGCCGACAAGAATCATGTACTTGGGCAAACGATCTCTCCGGATCAAAGCGATCCTCCCTGTTCCCTATTGACTCATGGAGGAGGCCGTCGACTCTGCGTCGTCCAGGTAGTAGCCGGAACCGATCAGGATCGGCAGGCCGTAAGTCACGACCCGCTTGACGAAAACCACCTTCCGCTGCTGCATTCCGGTGGAGGGGTTGCGCGCCATGTAATAGAGGAAAGTTTCACCGAAGGCGTCGGCCACACTCAGGTCGTCCCGATCGGTGAGCGAGGTCAACTCGGTATCGGCTCCGCCCAGGGTCCAGCCGCCCCAACGGTAGGGGTCCCCGCTGAACAGCGTGTTGCCGTTCCCGTCCACGCCGAACACGTAGATCGAGTCCTGTCTCCAACGGGGGTCCAATGACAGGCTGATGGAGGCGAAATACCCCATGGACTCCAGCTCCATGGCGGCACAGCGGACGAATTCCTGAAGCTTTCGGTTGGAGGGATCAGAGGCGAGTGCGGCAGCGTTGACCTCCTCGCGATTGCAGGAGCCCGGAATGTCCCGCTGGTAGATCCCCGCACCGATGCCGGCCGGGGTCCCGTTCCAGTCGATGCTCTTGATGTAGGTCGCCTTCGGCTCGTCCCTGCCGGTCGCGAAATTCGTGAACGAATAGTACAACCAACCTTCCCCGAAGCCGCTCGTAATGCGGTGCTGCTCCTTGTAGTAGTCGTTGCCGAAAACGTCGATCAGAAATCCGCGCGAGGTTCCCTCCCGCTCGGGTTCGGGCGGGAAAACGAAGTGATGGGCCTGGTCGCTCTGCGGCGTCGATTCGGAAATGAAGACGTAAATGGAGCCGCTCTTCCAGCGTTCATCCTCATTGAACGCCCTGCGAGCCTCCTCCGGCCCCATATCAATGGCGTATTCATAGGCGCACTGAACGAAAGCGCGAATGTCGTCGCGCGTTTGAACGGCGCTGGCGACGACCGATTTTTCCGCACACGACAGACCGTCATCGCTCCCGAATGCCTGGGGCGCCGCTACCAGCAGGGAAAAGAGAAAAAGGCAACCGGAAAATCTGAGATTCATTGTCATGATGGTCCTCCAGATCAGCAATCGGGTTTGAGCCCGCAGTTTTTCATTCGTCCAGATAGTAGCCCGAGCCGATGAGGATCGGTAGGCCGTAGGTGACCACTCGTTTGACGAAGACGACCTTCCGCTGCTCCATTCCAGTAGCGGGATTTCGGCTCATGTAGTAGAGGAAGGTTTCACCGAAGGCCTGGGCCACGCTCAGGTCGTCCCGGTCGGCCAAGGAGGTCAACTCGGTATCCTGGCCACCCAAGGTCCAGCCGCCCCACCGGTACGGGTCTCCGCTGAACAGCGTGTTGCCGTTGCCGTCCACACCGAACACGTAGATCGAGTCGTGCCTCCAACGGGGGTCCGCGGACAGGCTGATGGAGGCGAAGTACCCCATCGCCTCCATTTCCATGGCGGCGCAACGGACGAACTCCTGCAGCCTCTCGTTGGACGGGTCCATCCCGAGCACCGTGGCGTTGACCTCTTCTCGCCGGCAGGTCCCCGGGAGGTCACGCCGGTAGATGCCGGAACCGATGGCGGCCGGGATCCCGTCCCAGTCGATGCTCTTGACGTAGGAGGCCTTGGGCTCTTCCATGCCGGTCGCCGGGTTCGTGAACGCGTAATGGATCCAGCCCTCGCCGACGAGGCTCAGGATACGATGCCGATCCCTGTAGTAGTTGTTGCCGAAGGCGTCGTCCAGCAACCGCGTTATCGTCCGTCCTTCCCTGGACGGGTCGGGCGGGAAGACCAGGCTCCGAGTCTCTTCACTCACGGGCGTATCCTCGGAGACGAAAATATAGTTGGGTCCTTTTCTCCACCGTTCGTCTTCGTGGAAGGCCCTTCGCGCCTCCTCGAATCCCACTTCCTGGACAAACTCGTAGGCGCATTTGACGAACGCCTCCACGTCCTCGTATGTCCGCACGGCCCCGGCGGAAATCGAGTGATCGGCGCAAGCCGAGATTTGCGCCGGAGCGAATCCCTGTCCGGCGACCGCCAGAATCGGAATGATCAACAGATGGGGCCATCGGTATCCGGCCATGGTGAAAGTCCTCCGCCGCCACGGCATCGATGAGCCGTGCGGCAGTGCATGGTTCCTGCGTGGTTTGAAAAATTGCGCTCGGGAACGGGTCTCGAACACTGCGCTATTTTCTCTGGGGGCATCCTCCGACTTGGCAGCTCCGACCGGCGCACGGAGATGACAGTCCTGTTCGCGACTAAACTTTTTTCCAGAAATAACACGAAAAATTGGACACGTCCAGAGAATCGAACCATGGGAACGGGCCGTTTCGGGCGGTTACCTGACACCGTTGCGAACCCGCGCCGGATCCCGAATCAGGCGATTCGATGCCGTCGCACGCCAGGAAGAATCCGAGTATTCTACGCGGATGCAGATCACCTATGTCGAGATGACGGTCCACGGGCGGTCCGGTACGGAGCAGCGCTCTCTACCGGTGGGGTCGGTGTCCGGAGCCCGTTTCTGCTCCCGGGACGTGGACGGGATGCGGAAGGAGATGGATGAACAGCTCGAGCGGGACGGCCGCTTCACCATGGCGACGCTCACGAATCCGTCCATCTTCCACCTCGGCCGATATCTGCTCACCCAGAGTCCCGACTTCGAGGTCCAGGGTTCGATGACCGGTGGGGAGGCTGAAGTCGTCGCCATCCGCGACGGTCAGGAGATCCTCATTTCCGTGGGCAGCGACCAGTGCGACCGGGAATTGGACCCTCTCTTCCCGGACAAACCGAAACAGATGTGTCCCCATCCGTTGGCGCGGACCGCCTGGCCTTACAAGGAGGTCCGTCCCCACTGGGATGAGTTGCGCATCTTCAGCCACGTGGTGGTGGGAGAGCACACGGTGCCGTTGCAGGACAGCAAGATCTCGGAGTTGGTGGACCTGGAATACCTGCTGAAAATGGACGAGGTGCGGTCGCTGGCCGATCCCATGGTCCTGTACTGCGGCTGCGGTTCCTTCCTGGATTCGGTGGACGAGACCGTCCAGCGGCTTGAACTTCCCCCGGAAACGGCGTTGGGCGTGGGAGACAGCTTCCTGGTGGGTCTCAACGACCCGGTGCTGGACCGAACCATCCGGCACGAGTTCCGGGCGGTTCCGCTGGGAGACGACCTGCAATACCGGCAAGACTTCGATCGAAAGTTGGAAACCAGATAAGAGGAGTAAGCATGCCCAAGCTGACTGTGGAAGGTGTAGGCGATTTCGACGTGGATGCCGGCAAGCGGCTGGTCCTGGCTCTCACCGACGAGGCCGGCATCGATCAACTGCACGCCTGCGGCGGGAACGCCCGCTGCACCACCTGCAGGGTGGAGTTCGTCGAAGGCGAGCCGGCCCGGATGACGGCTGCGGAAAAGAAGGTCCTGGAGATGCGCCGAGTGACCGGCGTCCGCTTGAGTTGCCAGATCAGTTGCGACCACGAGATGACGGTGCGGATCATCAGCCGGCTGGCGGGGAGCGGACGGCGCGACGCGGGCCGCAGGCCGGCCGACGAGATCCACCCCCAGCCGGTGGAGTACGTAACCGGCGCCTGAACAGCAGCCTCTCGCCGCCAACGGCAATCCAGTCCGTTTCGATCAAGAGTTGGTGGCCGGTCTCCGGGGAGGCACCCGGTCCCGCACCTGGGGATTGGCCAGGGACATGGGCCACTCCCCCCTGAAGATGCGGGCCGCTTCCTGGCCCATGATAGTGGCGCCACGATTCCAGATCGCTTCCGAGAGCCCGGCCGAATGCGGGGTCAGGACCACGTTTTCCATTTCCATGAGCGGACTGTCCGAGGAGAGGGGTTCCACTTCGAAAACGTCCAGTCCGGCGCCGGCGATCTCTCCCTCTTGAAGCGCCGAAATCAGGGCCGCCTCGTCGACGGTGCGGCCCCGGCCCGTGTTGACGAAATACGCACTCGGCTTCATGGTCCGGAAAAAGTCTTCTCCGAGCATGCCCCGGGTGGCGGGGGCGTTGGGCACGTGCATGGAGACGAAGTCGGAGCGGCGGGCCAGCTCGTTCAGGTCCGGGACCAGCTCGATCCGGTACTCCTGCGCGATCCAGGGGGGGATGTACGGGTCGTAGGCGATGATCTTCAGACCCAGAGCCCGGGCCTTCCGGGCAAACAGCCGGGCGATGCCGCCGAAGCTCACCAGACCCAGAACCTGTCCCACGAGGGGAGGAATGGGGTCGATCCGACCCCACAGATCCGGTGTCCACTCCCCGTTTCTGACCCGACGGTCCAGACTGGCAATCTGGCGGGTACAGGCCAACAACAGCGCCAGAGCGTGATTGGAGACCTCTTCGG
>JAPOYZ010000612.1 GCA_026706325.1 Candidatus Aminicenantota bacterium | reverse complement strand
AATTCGGCCCAAGCTCATGGAGCTGTTGGGACTGGAGGGCCTTCCTACGACGGTCGAGGTCACTCGCGAAGAAACGGTTTCCGGTGACGACGGCATCGATTCGACCCCCATCAGCTTCCTCAATTCGCTGGGCGAGACGGTGCCCGGTCTCTTGATGGTTCCCCGGGGCGCCGGACCGGAGACGCTTCCCGGCATCGTCTGCATGCCCGGCACCAGCGGCAGCGTGGACCAGATCAGCGACGAGCGACTTTACCGGGAGAGGGATGGTCGAGGGCCGTTGCGGGGCTGGGCCCGGGAGTTGGCCCGAAGGGGCTTCGCCACGCTCGCCATCAACTTGAAGGGAACCGTGATTCGGCGCCGGGTTTTCGAGGACTGGGAACGAGAAGCCAAGATGCTGATCCCCTATGGCCGGACCCAGATGGGGGTCCTGGTGGAGGAGGCCCTGAAAGCGGCGCGGGTGCTGGAGGCCGAGCCGGCGGTCGATCCGTCGCGGGTCGGCCTCACGGGATTCTCGCTGGGCAGCTACGCGACCTGGATGGCCGCCGCCTGCGATCCCTCGATTCCTGCAGTAGCAGTCCTCTGCGGCGGTCTGGGGACTCTGGCCGCCGTAATCCATGAAGGGGATCCGGACCGGTCCAGTTCCTACTGCTACATCCCCCACATGCTGCGGTATTTCGACCACCCGGAGATCGTCGCCGCCACCATCGCTCCCCGGCCCCTGATGATGCTGGCGCCCTTGCGCGACCAGGACATGCCCCGTTCGGGCGTGGACCGGCTCATCGAGGTGGTGCGGCCGGTGTACGAGGAACAGGGTCTGGCGGACCGGTTCGTCGTCTACCGTCCTGACGACGAGCACAACTTTCGCATCGAGTATTTCGAATGGACGGTGGGGTGGTTCAAGTCTCAGCTCGGAGAGTGACTCTCCGCGGGGATCAATACCACCACCGCTCGTAGGCCAGGAAGCCCCCGTCGACGACGATGGCCGACCCGTTGACGTAGGTGCATTCGTCCGACGCCAGAAAGACCGCCGCCGAGGCCACCTCTGCCGGCGTGCCCGCCCGGTTCAGCGGCACCGACTTCTCGATTCCGGTTCGTCTGCGCTCCTCCCGGAAGATGGGCCTCGCTCCTTCCGTCTCCGTCATTCCCGGTGCGATGGCGTTGACGATGATCTTGTGCGATCCCAGTTCCACGGCCATGGACCGGGTCAGGCCCATGACACCGTGCTTGGCCGCGACGTAGTTGGCGCCTCCCAGGTCGGCGCCGAAGCTGGCGGTGGACGCGATGTTGATGATCCGTCCCTGGATGTTCCGGCGAACCATGTAGCGCGCCACCTTCTGGCTGCAGATGAAGAGGCTGGTGAGGTTGATGTCGATGACCCGGTTCCAGTTCTCCAGATCGAGCTCGAGGCAGTGGGCGAAGAGCTGGGGATGGTGCACCGCGGTCACCCCGGCGTTGTTGACCAGGACGTCGATTCGGCCGAACTGCTCATCGCAGGCTTCGACCAGAGTGTTCACCTGTTCCGGAACCGTGACGTCGGTGGGAATGGAGACGGCCTCTCCCCCTTGGGCAGAGATCTCGCGGCAGGTGCCTTCACCCGCGTCGGGTCGAATCTCGCCGATGGCGACTCTGGCTCCCTCGGCAGCGAAGCGGAGTGCGATGGCGCGGCCCAATCCAGTGCCGCCGCCGGTGACGATGGCCACCTTTCCCTCGAGTCGCATCTATGGCGCCTCCTGAATTCTCAAGTCCCCAGGGGGGCGGGTTCGGACGACCGTACTTCCCGGTCCCGCCGGAGGCTCTCCTCAAGGTTAGTTCGGGTTGCAGCGTAGCAGGACACGGCCGAAGTCGCTATGAAATTCCATGACCCGCCGTTCAGCCGATTCCTGCCATGGGTAGGGCTAACCATGCAGGGATATTGGATTCACAAGGCTCGGCGATGTGTCCGGTCCTTGCCAGCAGCGGCTGCTGCGGACTACCCTTGACCGCTCATTCGACAAGGTTGGTCCATGCGTTGCCGGCGATTCATCTTTGTCATAGTTCTGGGGCTGATATTGGGGTGCGGTGAAGCGCCGCAGCCTGAGACCCCGGAACCCTACGAGTTCACCTACGACTGGTTCACCAGCGCCGTTCCGGTCTGGACCCGGGTCTTGGCGCCCTACGCGGGCCGACCCGGCACCCACTATCTGGAAGTGGGGGTCTTCGAGGGCCGGTCGGCTGTCTGGATGTTGAATAATATTCTCACCCATCCTACGTCAACTCTCACTGGAATAGACCTTTTTCCAGAAGACTTGAAGGATCGTTATCAAGCGAACCTCGAACTCTCGGGGGCTGCCCACAAGGCCATCACCATCACCGGCCGTTCCCAGGTCAAGCTCCGCGGCCTGAAGCCCGATTCCTACGACATCATCTATATCGACGGCGGTCACACGGGGGACATGGTCCTGGCGGACGCGGTGTTGTCGTGGGACCTGCTGAAGGTCGGGGGCGTCCTGATCTTCGACGACTACCGGTGGAAGATGGAGGAATACCCGGCGGAGGTCCGGCCCGGTGTGAGCATCCAGGCCTTCATCACCGCCTATCGAAACTATCTGGAACTGGTGCACCTGGACTACCAGGCCATCGTCCGCAAGAAGGAAGGGCCGGCCCTGGCCGACCCGTACCTGACCGTCTTGGGGGACTATGCGTATGCCTGGGAAACCCGGGAACTTCGGCGTCGCGACGATGGGACGCGGGTCGATCTCTCCGCTGCCGAGAAGACACTCCTGGAAGATCTGATCCGGTCCCGCCCATTTGGAGAAACGGCCTTCGTGGTTGGTCCGGCTCAGGCTCTGGACAACGAACTCAGGGCTCTGGTCCATCGTCTGGACCTGGAGTTGGACCTGAGATGGATGACCGACGAAAACCGTTGAACCGCGTTCAACGTGGGCGAACGAGGCCACGTCCCAATCCCAGCAGGAACAGGACTCCGGCCATCAGGCTGATCCCAAGACAGGCCTGGAGCATGGCCGGTATCCCGATATTCTCCGCCACCGGCCCCATCAGCCATCCCGCCACCGAATTTCCCAGATCCAGGGCGCTGAAGTAGAGGGCGATGATCCGGGGGCGATTCTCGTGGTTGGTGTGGTCCGAGACGAAGGTGGTCATGGCCGTCATGTAAGCGCCGAAACCGGCTCCGTAGACGAGTCCCGCCACACCCAGCCCGGTCATGGATTCGACGCCTCCGATCAGGTAAATGCCGGCGATCAGCAGCACTTGGGCCAGGAACCCGGCCGGTAGCCGCCCCAGGCTGTCGGCGGCTCTTCCCGAGACCAGCCGCCCCGAGAGGGCGGCGAAAGCAAAGCAAGTAAAGAATACCCCTCCGTTGCCGCTGAGGGCCTGACTCACTTGAAGCGGCAGAAAGTAGAAGACTCCGCCGTGCACCACGGCGTTCAGAAAGAGCAGGATCGTCGCCAGGAGAACGGGACGGCTGATCCTGCGATTCCGGTCCCGGTCCCCCGGGGATTGATGGTTTTCCGGATGGACCTCCTCCACCACTCGGAAGAGCAACACCAGGCCGATCAGCGCCACGCCGGTGGTGCCGGCGAAAAGGAGGTTCGGTCCGGCCTGCTCCAACAGGAGGACGGCCAGCAACGGACCCGCCGACAGCACCGCCGTGTGGCTCATTCCCAGGTAGGACAGGGATCGGCCCCTCCGGTGCTTCGGGGTCTGATCGATAGCCATGGTGGTGGTGGCGGTGATCAGCAGGGACGAACCCACTCCCTGCAGAACTCGGAAAACCACGTACGACGAGACGTAGGGAACCCACCAGTAGAGAAGAACGGATCCTGCAATGAGCAGCCCACCATAGGTGGCGACCCGTTTGCGGGAACGGGTGCCCAGAAGCCACGTCGCCAACGGACGTCCCGCCAGGACGCCGGCGGCATAGCTCCCCATCACGAACCCGATCCGGCTCACCTCCACGTTCCGGCCGGCCAGGACCAAAGGGAGCCCGATCAGCAGCAGGGCGTAACAGCCGGAGAAACAGATACGGGCGGTCAGGAGACGGCCGAACGAACTCATTGATCCCTTCCTACCTGTCGCCCGACACGTGGGATGCCTGTTTCAACTGGCCAGCCGGATTCCGAAACAGGTGAGCAGGGGAGAGAGGACGGTATGAATCTCGAACGCCTTTCCCGCGGCACGGTTCTGGGAGGAGATCCTCCGGTAACGGGCTTCATCCCGAAACAGGTCCCGGATGGCTTCCGACCAGCACTCGTGGCCGGGCAGGGATTCGCACCAGAGCCGGTTCTCCTCTCCGACCGCTTCTCGAATGCCCCCCGAGCGGGGTCCGCCCCGGTACAGCACCGGCGTGCCTCTGGAAGCGAAGGTGAC
>JAPOYZ010000518.1 GCA_026706325.1 Candidatus Aminicenantota bacterium | reverse complement strand
TAGATGGTGTAGTCGACCTTGAACTCGGGGACTCCGACCGACTCGACCCACTGGACGAAGAACCAGCCGTAGTCTTCGCCGCTCTTCCGCTGGACGAAGTCGACGAAATCCTGGATGCCCGACTCCTGGTCCTTCCGCTCCTGGTACCACTCCTTGAAATACCGGTCGAAGCCCTCCCGGCCGATGAGCTGACCCAGCATGTAGAGCACCCAGGCCCCCTTGCTGCCGACGATGGACTCGTACTGGGAAGAGCCGGGCTTGAAGGTGAGGGCCTCGGTGATGGGGGCCAGTTTCTGGTGCTTCATGGCATCCACCGCCTCGCGGGCCAGCACGCCGCGAAAATCGTCGGCGTGACTCGACTCCATGTAACGGAGTGCCGCGTAGGTGCAGAAACCTTCGCGGAGGAAGACGTCGCGGTCCCCCTTCACGCGCGCCGAGTACCCCCACCAATGACGGGCCAGCCGTTTGGCCAACTCCATCACCGGGATCCGCTTGGCTTCGAGCAGTCCGGATTCCAGCAATATGAGGCCGAACGACCCGGCGGTCTCCAACTCCACCTTGCCCGCCGCAACCAGGTCCAGACCGGACAGCGGGCTGGGTCCGTACTCCTGATTGTAGAATTCCAGGATCTTTTCGATCTCCTGAGCCCAGGGAGTCAAGTCGCCATTGAAGTCCTCCCTCACGTGGAAGCTGATCGGCACCGGACCCTCCTTGAAATCCTGCCGGAGGAATTGGGAGACCACCACGGGGATTTCGGTCAGGGGATAGTCGCTCGACCAGTTGAAGACTTCGGTGACGCCCTCGGTCCGGATCGACTCCAGGCGGCCGGGCGCCACGGCCGAGAATCCAAGGGGAACCCGCACCCGCACCTTGGCCGTCGCCGAATCGAACGGAAGCAGGTGCTGAGGAAACCAGCGGCCCTCGGAAAGGAGCAGTGCTCCGTCGGGGGAAATCACGGCCTTCTCGGTGCGGGCGACATTCAGGAAGGCGAATTCATCCCCTTCCAGATTCCCCTCGAACCGGAAAGTGAGCGTCACCTCGGTCCCCGGGTTGAGAGACTTGGGCCCCTGAACCCTCATGTTCTTCTGGCTCAGGTCGTCGAATCGTGTCGAGTACCGGTTCCCGTCCTGGTCCATGGTCGACAGAATGCTGAGCTGATTGTTGAAGTCGAAGGGAATGCTGAGGATGTTCTCCAAGACCTTGAAGGTGACCCGGGCCGTTCCCTCCAGGAAACGCTCCTGGGGGTCCACCTCCACCTCGATGTCGTAATGGCTCACATCCAGCAGGCGCGGTCCGGCGGGCGCCGTCTCCGCCCATGCCAGAGCATTTCCCAGTACCAGAAGAGAAATCGCAATCAGCACTTTCATGGCATCACTCCTGCAGATAAGGTCGGACCTGCATCGCAGCTTCACGATACGCGTTCTGCCGGCCCAGGCGGCCGGCGGCCTGTCCCAATTTCTCCCTGACGCTCGCCCTCTCTCCTTCGTGAGTGAGGAGCCGCACCAGGTAGCGGCCGATGGTCCGTCCCCGGGCTTGCCATTGAATGAACTCGGGCACGATGCGTTCGCCCATGACCAGATTGGTCAGAGAGTAGGTCCGGGTCCGGACCAGAAGACGGGCGAATATCCATGTCGGCCACGACATCCGGTAGACCATGGCGAACGGAACGCGCAGCAACGTGGCTTCCAATGTAGAGGTCCCACTTTTGATTATGGCACAGTCGGTGCGGGGAAGGACTTGGGCCGTTTCCTCCTCCCGAAACTCCAGAGGCAAGGGCTTGCCCCGCCTCCCCAACCAGCTTCGGTAGACTTCTTTTAGTTCCTCCAGCGGCAGGTCCGGAGCCTTGACCACCCAGAATCGCGCCTGGCAGCGGCGGGAAGCGTAGCGGGCCGCGTCCAGCAAGCGTGGGAAGATTCGCCGCACCTCCTGGATCCGGCTGCCCGGCAGCAGGGCCACCAGGGGTTCTCCCTGCGGGTCGGACCCGGTTCCGGGCTCCACCTCTCGAAGCCGCTCCAGAGACGGATTCCCCACGTAGCGAGCGTTGACGCCCCGGCTCCGAAAGTACTCCTGCTCGAAGGGAAAGACGGCCAGCACCAGATCCACGTCCCTTCGAATCTGGCGGACGCGCGAAGAGCGCCATGCCCACACCTGGGGTGCAATGAAGTATACGACCGTCACGCCCGCCTGTTTCAAACGGCGGGCCAGCCTGAGATTGAAATCGGGGAAGTCGACCAGGATGGCGAGCCGGGTCCGGCGCAACCGGACCTCCCGGAGAATGCTCCGATACAGCTTCCAATAGCTGGACAGATTTCCAGCCGCCTCCCAGGGACCGATGGCGGCCAGCCTGGAGACGTCCTCCAGCAGGTCCACGCCCGCCTGGGACATCTTTTGGCTGCCGCTCCCGAACCACTGGATCCGGACGCCGGCGCTGAGCCGGTCGACTTCCCGGACCAGCGCCGCGGCATGCTGCTCGCCGGAGGTTTCTCCGGCCACCACCAGAACTGAAACTTTTGGAATCACACCCATTGGACTGGACGGGGCGCCGGAAGTTTCACGCGGCCGTGAGATTTCGCGGGAGGTCACGGACGGCGGTTGGAAACCGCCGCTACGCTCCACATTACTGGATGCGCTCGCGGATCCAGCCTCCGCCCAGGACCCGGTCACCCTGGTAGAAGACCGCCGCCTGACCGGGCGAGACCGACATCTGGGGACGATCGAAGACGACACGCGCCATTCCTCCCCCGTTCTCCGCCGCCGGGCAGTCGATCTCCGCGGCAGCCTCGGCGTGCCGGGAACGGATCTTGACCGAAGCCCGGACCGGGCCCCGGGGCGTCCGTCCCGAGATCCAATGGACACGCTCGGCCACCAGCCCCGTGCTGAACAGCTCCTCGTTGTATCCGACGATCACGGCGTTCCTCCGCCGCTCCAGACGCAGAACGTACAGAGGCCGCGGATGCGAGATGCCCAGACCCCGCCTCTGTCCCACCGTGAAACGGAACAGTCCCCGGTGAGTCCCCACCCGCGAGCCGTCCGCCATGAGCACCGGCCCGGGACGCTCCTGCTCCTGGAGGACCGGCAGAAAGTCGTGATCCACCCCTCCGGCCTGCCGGCGAATGAAGTCCGTGTAGCTGCCCCCGGAGACGAAACAGATTTCCTGGCTCTCCGGCTTGTCGGCGGTGACAAGCCCGTTGGCGCGGGCGATGTCCCGAACCGCGGCCTTGGGATACTCGCCCACGGGAAACAGCGTCCGGTCCAACTGATCCTGGTTGAGCTCGAACAGGAAATAGGACTGGTCCTTGTCCGTGTCCCGGGCCTTCAGGAGCACGTGGCCGTCTTCTTCGTCGCGGCCCACCCGAACGTAGTGACCGGTGGCCACCCGCTGGAGACCGATCTGACGAGCGAAATCCATCAACCGATCGAACTTGACGAAGGTATTGCAGAGCACGCAGGGAGACGGAGTCCTGCCCTCCAGGTACTCTCCGATAAACGTCCTGATGACCTTCTCCCGAAAGACCCTCTCCATGTTGACGACGTAAAACGGGACCGCCAACCTCTCCGCCACACGGCGCGCATCGTAAGTGTCGTCCAGCGAGCAGCAGCGTCCGGACCGGACCGCCGTACCCTGGGGGTCCTTGCGGTGGTCCCACAACCGCATGGTGCATCCCACGATGTCGTAGCCTGCGTCCTTGAGCAGGACCGCGGCGGCAGAGCTGTCCACCCCGCCGCTCATGGCCAGAAGGATCCGCTCCATGGTTGCCAGTCACTCCTCTTCTTCGTTCCGAATTTACTAAGACCAGAGGAACCCGCGCGATATGATCTCGACCTGCGAGTGGTTCACCGGCACGTCGTAGGGATCGAGGTCCTCGCCGCGGGGCCGAATCCCGACCTCGATACGGCCGAAGCGATACCGGAGGTCGGCGCGAAACGAGTCGACCATCTCATGGAGATCGCGGTCCGTTCCGGCGGCGTCCCCGCTCTTCCGGACCGCCGGTTCGTCGTCGCGAAGAGGCAGCCGATCCCACTCCTGAGCCAAATCGGAAAACAAGCTCCTGACCGTCGCCAGCCGCCGGTCCCTGTGCGTATCCACCGACCTCTCCTCGGCCACCATCCTCATCATGGCCGTCTTGAGCTCGATGGCCCGGCGCAAGTAGACATCCCTCAACTCTTCCCGCTGCAAGACCCTTTTTCGGACCTCCCTTTGATGGCAACGCTCGAGAAATTCCTCGCGGCTCTCATTGGGTCTCGAGTAGAGATCCAACTCGGTGTTCTTCCAGATCCGGAGCCGACAGTGATGGATCGAGTGACGCATGATCATGCTGTCGGCGAAAATGGGCCAATCCAATTCCCTCGGGGGAGCGAACTCCTCGATCTCGTCGGGAT
>JAPOYZ010000501.1 GCA_026706325.1 Candidatus Aminicenantota bacterium | reverse complement strand
TCTCCGATGGCTCTCGAGACCGCGAGCACGAACGATGCCACCACACCCGATGTCGCCGACGGTAGGGTCACGCCCAAGGTGACTTCCAGCCGGGTGGCGCCCAGGGCATAGGCCCCATACCGGAGCGACTTGGGCACGGCCCGGAAGGCGTCGTCGCAGAGTGAGGCCACCATGGGGAGCACCATGATGCCCACGACGATGGAGGCGCTCGCTGCGTTGAAGATGCGTATCTGGTCGAAGAACGTCTGTAGAACCGGCGTGACGAACGTCAGGGCAAAGTACCCGTACACGACAGTGGGGATGCCGGCGAGGATTTCCAAAACCGGCTTGACCACCTCCCGGATCCGGTCCGAAGCGTATTCAGACAGATAAATGCCCGTGGCCAGGCCGACCGGAAGAGCGACCAGGGAAGAGCCGATGACGATGAGCAGGGTTCCGGAGAGCAAGGGCAGGACGCCGAAGGAGCGCGGTTCCAGCAGCGGCGTCCAGCGGGTGCCGAACAGGAAATCCAGGATGGGTACTTCGCGAAAGAAGAGGGCCGATTCCGTCAGCAGAACCAGGATGATGGCCACGGTCGTGGCCACCGAGACGCAGGCGCAACCCAGCAGGAGCCAACCGATGAGCTTCTCGCGAAGGTTCCCTTTCTTCCGGAGCTGGAGTGTCATTTCTGAGGTGAATTGCGCGGAGGAACTTTAGTTGGCGGTTAGCTGCCCACCTGGAACAGATCCAGCAATGAGACGCCTGCAGCATGCCCGCCGCCGTAGACCGTTCCTGTGATGCCGTTGGTGAAGCGGTGCAATGCCAACTCGTAGATTTCTGGCGGCAGCGCCACGTAACCCACTTCCTGAACCAGATTGGGAGCCTCCCGGAGGTAGAATTTCACGAACGCCACGACCTCCTCCCGGCGCGCCTGATCGTTGACGTAGATGAAAACGGGTCTGGAGAGTGGCTTGTAGGTGTTCTGGTTGATGGTCTTGTGCGTCGGATAAACGGGTCCGTCGCCACCGTCGATGGGGATCAGTTTCAGGCGCGAGGTATTTTCGGCGTAATAGGCGAACCCGAAAAAGCCCAGAGCGTCCGGATCTCCCGAGATGCCTTGAACCAGGACGTTGTCATCCTCGCTGGCAGTGAAGTCGGGACGGCAGACTTGGGATTTACCGTTGACCGCCTCGGTGAAGTAATCGAAGGTCCCCGAGTCGGTTCCGGGCCCGTACAGGTTGAGTTGCCTGTCGGGCCATTCCGAACGGATGTCGCTCCATTTGTTCACCATGCTCCCGGGCTGCCAGATTTTCCTCAGCTCCTCCACGGTCAGGAAGTCCAGGAATTCGTTTTCGGGATTCGCCACCACCGAGATCCCGTCATAGGCCACGGGCAGTTCGATGAACTGGACCGAGCCTGCCTTCGCAGCCTCCTGCTCGATGGGCTTGATGGGACGAGAGGCGTCGTTGATGTCGGTCTCGCCCGCGGAGAACTTCTTGAATCCTCCACCCGTCCCGGAAATTCCCACCGTGACCTGGACTCGGGGATGAACCTTCAGGAACTCTTCGGCGACGGCCTCGGTAATGGGAAATACCGTGCTGGAACCATCGACCCTGACTCGCCCGCGCATCCCGCCTGAATCTTCACCACCGCCGCAAGAGGTCAGGAGAAGCCCCGAAACACACATCCAGCGCATCATTTTCGTCATCGATCCGGTTTCCTCATCTGGTTGCAGAAATTAGAAATTCAGTTGGAGCCGCGTGACCACGGCGTGGGTGGTGCCGACCTCGTACAGGTCGCCGTGGACATAGTTGAACATGACCCGGGCCACCGGATTCAGGTACCAATTCACGGCCGCCGCAACGTTGTTGAGTCGACCTCCCTGGATGGCGCGGTCGGTCAGGTCGAGCGTGGAATACCGGAGCGCCAGCTCCCAGGCCCCAGCCCCCTCTCCCGGCGCGAAATTCTTTCGGGGCCGCAGGCGGTCGAAGGATGCCGAGGAAGCCTTGTAATTCCGCTGCTCGCCGGTCAGGAAGACGCTGGCATAGACATAGAAGCCCCCGAAAACCGGGTCTCCGGCGATTCGCGACCGGGCCGCCGAGTGGGTGTATTCGGACTGGACCGAAAAGGGTCCGCTCACCACGGCGCCTTCCAAGGCCAGATTTTGAACTCGATCGGCCGCAAAGGAACGGGTGTCCACGTAACGGTCGGTCAGGTGGAGTTCCGGGCGCTGCCGCCAACGCAGGGCGCCGTCGCTGGGCCGTCTCAAACTGTAGCTGACACCCAGGTGCACCAGTCGGTCCTTCTGCTTGTCGAGGGCCGGTACACCCGTCAGGCGAAAGGTGCCGCCGACTCCGTTTCCCAGGCTGGTGCCGCCGTTGTCCGTATCCCGGAAGACGCCGGCGGCCCAGGTCAATCGCTGGTCCAATTGGGAGTTGTAGAAGGTCAGTCCCACGTTCCTGGAGTAGGAGAAGACGTTGGCAAGCGAACGTTCCACGAACGTCATGTAGTTGCTGCTGGTGAGTTCCTCCAGGCTGTATGGTTCCTTGTAGTGGCCGACCTTGACGTTCCCGAATCCGGGGATCGACTTGAAGGCGACGAATACGTCTTTCAGCGCCGTCGCCCCCCCGGCGAAGTCGAACTGGCTCTTGAAGCTCAAGTTACCGTACAGGTCGCCCGACATGTAAAGGCGCGTCCTGCGGAATTCACTGCCGCTGGTTTGGTCTCCGATGGCGTCCCTCACGGCTTGATCCTCGTTGATCCACATCCAGTCGGCCTGGATTCGTCCGCCGATCTTGAGACTCACACGCTTGTCCGGAGTTTCGAGCCGGACCCCATCCTTCCAGTAGGGCCGGAGGGAGTTCGGGTCCTGAGGTCGGTCTGTCGATTCCTTCTCTCCGGGCTCGTCCTGCTGCGCCCGGGGGCCTTTCTCCTGGACAGTCGACGCCCCCCCGGCGGTCAGGAAGACACCACCAGGTTGCAGCAGAAGCGAGCTGAAGATAAGCAGGCCTGTCCGCTTCACGGGGTTCCCGTTTCAGTTTCCGCACTCGGAGGATACGAAAGGAACATGAAGAAAAAATGAAGAAGGCATAAAAAACCCGATACCTTCAACCTTGTCGAATGTCCGATCTTGAGAGTTTCCCGCGCCTGGTCGGCAGGGCGCCTCACCGGGCTCGGCGCCATCCAGGGCTTTCAGCGCCGGCGCGCACACCATCTATTTCGATCAGCTGGATCGCTTGGCGTACACAGGTGGAGATTATACTTGCGAAGCTGATGGCTGCAAGGCTCCGCCGGAAATATCCTCGGCAGCGGGCGGCTTCGCTAACTGGTCGAATTCCGCCTTGAATCCCGCGGTCCAGTGTGGGTTTTCAGTCGAAACAGTAGAGGGCGCTGACGGTGCGTAAATAGATCTTGCCGTCAACCAGCGCCGGCGTGGCGTAGGCATCCTCACCCATTCGATTTACGGCCAGCACCTCCCATTCCGGTCCGGCCTTCAGGACCGAGACGTCGCCGTTCTCTCCGAGCAGGTAGACCTTGCCGTCGCCTCCGACCGGAGACGCGAAATACCGGCTCATGGCCTCCGTCAGCCTGGCCAGCTTCAGGACGGCTCCGGTGTCCGGATCGAGAGCAGTGACGATGCCTCCATCCTTGATCAGGTAGATGACGCCGTCGTAAAGGAGAGGGGAGGGCACGTTGGGCAGGCTCTTGTGGTATTGCCACCCCCGGGCGGTCTCGGTCACGTCGCCCGTTCCTCCGAGGCGAATCCGCTGAATGGAGTTGACCGATGCCCGGCGCATACGAAACAGCTCCCAGTCCCGTTCTCCCAGGTAGCCGTCCAGATCAAGATCCATGTTGCGCCAAGACGTGGAGAAGTTGGGCGAAATCGCCCCCTCGGCTTCTTCCTCGGAGAGTTTCCGGTCGCCGTTGCCATCGTGTTTCTTCAGGGCTTCGTCAAAGGGGATCACGTCCTCCTGATTGCCCGGGTCGGCGGCGCCCGCCCACCCCAGGACGTAGGCGTAGTCACCGTCCATGACCGGCGTCGGTTTCATCTGCCACGTCAGTCCTCGGCTCCACCAGATCTTCTCGCCCGTGGCCGCCGAATAGGCGACAAGTTGAAATGACCCCGGAACCAGGACCTGGAGCTCTCCGCCGTCAGGCCGGTAGAGGACCGGCGTCGAGAAGCCGCGTCTCATCAAGGGACGCTCGTTTCGCCAGGCGATCCGTCCCGTCTCCTTGTCCACCGCCACCATGAACGATCCGGATTCACCGTCGCAGACCTGAACGACATGGTTGCCGGCGAGAATCGGAGAGGCGGCGATCCCGAAAGGAGTATTGTACGGCCCCAGCGAAACCCGCCAGAGTTCGTTTCCCCGTGCGTCGTAGGCGAGAAGGCCCAGATCCTGGAAAAAGAC
>JAPOYZ010000075.1 GCA_026706325.1 Candidatus Aminicenantota bacterium | reverse complement strand
CCTCATGCGTCAGATGCAGAGCGGCGGAAACAAGGCCCTGTCTTTCGGCAAGAGCCGCGCCCGCCTCTCCAGCAGCCAACAGAAGAAAGTGACCTTCAAGGACGTGGCGGGCGTGGAAGAGGCCAAGGAAGAACTTCAGGAGATCATCGACTTTCTCAAGGAGCCGCAGAAATTTCAGAAGTTGGGGGGGCGAATTCCCAAGGGCGTGCTCCTGATGGGACCTCCGGGAACGGGCAAGACCCTGCTGGCGCGGGCCATCGCCGGTGAAGCCAATGTGCCCTTCTTCAGCATCAGCGGTTCCGATTTCGTCGAAATGTTCGTGGGCGTGGGGGCCAGCCGGGTCCGGGACCTCTTCGAACAGGGAAAGAAGAACGCCCCCTGCATCATCTTCATCGACGAGATCGACGCCGTCGGCCGCCACCGGGGCGCCGGCCTGGGCGGCGGGCACGACGAGCGGGAGCAGACCCTGAACCAGCTTCTGGTGGAGATGGACGGGTTCGAGTCCAACGAAGGCGTCATCCTGATCGCCGCCACCAACCGGCCGGACGTGCTGGACCCGGCCCTGCTGCGTCCGGGAAGGTTCGACCGCCAGGTGGTGGTCACGCTGCCCGACATCAAGGGCCGCGACGCGATTCTCAAGGTCCATATCCGCAAGACACCCCTGGCCGAGGACGTGGACCTCTCGGTACTGGCCCGGGGAACCCCCGGGTTCTCCGGCGCCCAGTTGGCCAACCTGGTCAACGAGGCCGCCCTCAATGCGGCGCGGCACGACCGCAAGGCCGTCAACATGGAGGACTTCGAGCAGGCCAAGGACAAGGTGCTCATGGGCAAGGAGCGCAAGTCCATGATCATGAACGCGAAGGAGAAGCGGAGCACCGCCTATCACGAGGCCGGGCACGCTCTCGTGGCTTACAAGCTCCCCGAGTCTGATCCTCTGCACAAGGTCACCATCATTCCTCGCGGACGGGCCCTGGGCGTCACCATGCAGTTGCCCGAGGAGGACAAGTACAACTACACCAAGGAATACATGGAATCCTCCATCACCATTCTCATGGGCGGACGGGTGGCGGAGCAGATCTTCCTGGAAAGTTGCACCACCGGGGCATCGAACGACCTGGAGCGATCCACCGACCTCGCCCGCAAGATGGTGTGTGAGTGGGGAATGAGCGAGGCCATGGGCCCGCTCACCTATGGCAAGAAGGAAGAGCAGATCTTCCTGGGCCGGGAGATCGCCCAGCACCAGGACTACAGCGAGCAGACCGCCGTCAAGATCGACAAGGAGGTCGAGCGTCTGGTTCTGCGCAGCTACGCCGCGGCCAAGGAGATCCTGGAGACCAATCGGACTCCGTTGATCCGGCTGGCGGAGACGTTGTTGGAATTCGAGACTCTCGATGGCGAAGAAGTCGAAGCCGTCATCAAGGGCGAGAAGATCCGCCTTCCCCAGCAGAAGCCGACACCTCCCGCCCAGGTTGAGGCGGAGGAACCTGCCGAGCCGCAGGAGAAATCCGCTTCGGCCCTGCCTCCCCTGGTGAAACCTGAAGAGCGTCCGGCGCCGGCTTGACGCCTTCCGGCCGCTCCCCGTATCGAGAGGGTGCGGGCCGGAGGAGCGCCGGTTCTTTTCTACTGCCGGCACTGGCGCCAGCCCCATTTTTCTGGCATGCGAGAGAATCGGCCAAAACGCGCAATTGGGGATGTCCGGAATTCTTTCACCCTGAGAGCCCGGGGCAGGAGTCTGGAGTTGGGTCCGGTCACCCGGACCATGGCGGTGATCAACGTCACCCCCGACTCCTTCTCCGACGGCGGCAAGTTCCTCGATCCCCACCAAGCCGTGGACCGTTGCCTGGAGTTGGCGGCCAAGGGCGCCGACATCCTGGACATCGGCGGTGAGTCCACCCGCCCGGGCGTGTCCCCGGTTTCGGCCGCCCAGGAGTCGGACCGCATTTTGCCGGTGCTGGAGGGAATCCGGGACCGCACATCCTGTCTCGTTTCCGTCGACACCTACAAATCGCAGGTGGCGCGGGCGGCCCTGGACGCAGGCGCCCATATCGTCAACAACGTCGGCGCGCTGCAGTTGGACCCGGGTGTGGCGGAGGTGGCGGGAAAGGCCGGGGCCGCCATCGTGCTCATGCACATGCGGGGAATTCCGCGCACCATGCAGACCCTGCCTCCCAGCCGGGACATTCTGAAGGAGATCGAGCAGAGTCTGGCCCGGGCGGTGGACCTTGCCGTCAGCCGCGGAATCGCTCGTGATAGAATCGTTGTCGATCCCGGAATCGGGTTTGGCAAGACACTAGAAGACAACCTCAAGATCCTGAATCGGTTGCCGCGGCTACGCCGGCTCCGGTTGCCGATTCTGGTGGGCACGTCCCGAAAGAGCTTTCTCGGCAAGATTCTCGACATCCCGGTGCAGGAGAGGCTGCTGGCCACGGCCGCTTCGGTCGTGATGGCGGTGGTCGGGGGTGCCCACATCGTGAGGGTCCACGATCTCGATGACATGGTCCACGCGCTCCGAATAGCCGATTCGATTCTGGGCGAAAGGAGAATCTGCTGAGGTGGACGCGTTCTTCGGTCTTTTCGATCTGGGTGTCCGGGATCTGCTCGACATCCTGGTGGTGACCGTCCTCATCTACCACATTCTGCTTCTGTTCAAAGGCACCCGCGGTTTGCAGATCACGTTGGGAGTCATGGGACTTCTGGTCGTCTACTATCTGGCCCGGATGCTGGAGCTCCAGATGGTGGAGACCCTGTTCTCCAACTTCTTCATCAACTTCATCCTGGCCGCAGTCATCATCTATCAGAGGGAGCTTCGCCGGGGACTGGCGGCGCTGGGCCGGGGACGGTTCTTCCGTCCCTGGTTCACCGCGTCCGAGCCGGCCAACCTGCAGGAACTGGTCGCGGCGGCGACACACATGGCCGGGGAAAAAACCGGGGCATTGATCGTCATGGAGCGCGAAATCGGCCTCCGCAACTACGTCGAGACGGGAATCAAGCTGGATGCCCTGCTCGGTAATGACCTGTTGCTCAGCATCTTCAACCCGGGCTGTCCACTCCACGACGGGGCCGTGATCATTCAGGTTGACCGCATCGCCGCCGCGGGTTGCTACCTTCCCCTGACCACCAGTCCGGATCTGGGCCGCCGACTGGGAAGCCGCCACCGCTCCGGTCTCGGGATCTCGGAGGAGACCGACGCGATTTCCATTATCGTCTCCGAAGAGACCGGCCGGATCTCGATTGCGTTCCAGGGCAACCTGATTCAGAACCTTGAGGGTCCGAAGCTTTTGGCGCTGCTGCGGGAAATGATGGGGACCCGCCGGAGTCCATCGGCTCAAGCGGCCCAAAGGAGTCCCAAGCCGGCATGATTCGTCCCAGCCAGTGGCTCCTGAACAATCCCGGCCTGAAGTTGGTCTCCCTGGGCCTTTCATTCCTGCTCTGGAATCTATTGGGGGGCAAGGACGAGGTCATCCGGGTCGTGACCGTTCCGGTCCAGTTCGTCAACTTGGCGCCGGACCTGGCCATCTCCACCGACTACCAGCGGCAGGTGGAGGTGACTATCCGCTCGCGGCGCCGAATCGCCACCGAGGAGGTGCGGGGCCTGTCCGCCGAAATCGATCTCCAGACCATGTTGGCCGGAAACGTCCAGATCTCTCTGAACGAACGCAACATCAGCAACCGGCCGGTCGGCGTGGAGGTCTTGAGCATCGCGCCCAACCCGCTCCAATTGGAGTTGGAACAGATCCAACACAAGACGGTGGAGGTTCGGCCGCGCGTGGAGGGCGAGCCGGAGGAAGGGTACGAACTGGTCGAAGTTCTGACCTCGCCTCAGCAGGTGCCGATTTCGGGGCTGGAGGCGGAGTTGGCCAAGGTTTCCTCCATTTCGACCGAACCGGTGGACATCTCCGGCCGTTCCTCGGGGTTCGACGCGGAGGTCGACCTGGACTCGCCGAGTCCGAGCCTCAGGATCGATAGTGGTTCCCCCGTGGTCCTGCAGCTCCTGATCGAGGAAAAAAGGCGTGAGTTGACGCTGACGGGCATCCCGGTGGAACTGGACCCGCCGAGAGACGGGGCCAGTCTCCTGACCCGCACGTTGAAACTGGTCGTTTCGCTGCCCATCTCCTTCGAGGGCGAGGTCTCCAGCAAGGATTTTCGGGCCCGGGTGTCGGCGGACGACCTCCAGCCCGGCCGGCAGGCCTACGAAGTTCTTCCCGAGATCGAGTCGGTCTCCGGGCAGGAAGACCTGGAAGACCTCTACCGGGTGGAATCGACGGAACCGGAACAGGTCAGGGTCCGGGTCAGGCGTTAGGGGACGGTTCCCACCGCACGCTCAGGGTCCCGAGACTTCGACGAATCACCGGAGAGTGACTGAACAGAGGCTCGTCCTCGCCATCCGGCCGGC
>JAPOYZ010000236.1 GCA_026706325.1 Candidatus Aminicenantota bacterium | reverse complement strand
TCCCTTCCCGGAGCGCTTGGACGTGCGCCTCGACAATATGGGACGGTGTGGGAAAATCGGGCTGGCCGATGGAGAGATGAACCACGTCCTCCATGGCGGCGGCGGTGTTGAAGTATTTGCGAATGGGAGAGAACGGGAGCTCGGCCAGACTCGGATTCCAGTCGATGCCTGTGGTCATGAACCCTCGGCGCGTGCGTCCCGATCCCAAGAATTCGTATTCCGTTTCTGAAAAACGGACTCGGCAAATGCTCTACCAAGCCTCATACAGTGTCAAGAAGCCTCGAAGAGCGTGCTAAAGCCGGTCACCACACGAGGTATGCGGAGAAACCATGGTCGTAAGGAATAGCCGGATTCGCGGGTTCGCGAGCGACACGAATGCGGGGATCTGCCCCGAAGCCTGGGAGGCGCTGGACCGCGCCAATCGGGGACACGCCCCCGCCTACGGCTTCGACTCCCATACCCAGGAGGCGCGCGCCGCGATTCAGGACGTTTTCGGCACCGATTGCCAAGCCTACTTCGTCTTCACCGGTTCGGCCGCCAACTCGCTGGCGGTGGCTCACCTCTGCCGCAGCTACGAACTGGCCATCTGCCATGAGACGGCTCATCTCGACCTGGGGGAATGCGGCGGTCCGGAGTTCTTCAGCGGCGGCTCCAAGGTGCTGCCCCTACCCGGAGAGCACGGAAGACTGGACGCCGCCGGCATCCGGAACGCGGTCGAGACTCGAACCCGCGACTTCCAGTATCCCGCTCCGCGGCTCGTCAGTCTGACCCAGGCCACGGAGGCGGGAACCGTCTACAGCCAGGAGCAGCTCCGGGAGATCTCAAATCTTTGCCGGGAGCTGGGGCTCCGCGTCCACATGGACGGGGCCCGTCTGGCAAACGCCCTGATCCACCTGGGCTGCGAGCCGGCCGACACCACCTGGAGAGCCGGGGTCGACGTCCTCTCCTTCGGCTGCACCAAGAACGGACTGCCCCAGGGAGAGGCGGTCGTCTTCTTCAACCGGGAGCTTGCCTCCGGCTTCAAGTACCGTTGGAAACAATCGGGCCAAGTCGCCTCCAAGATGCGTTTCCTGTCGGCGCCCTGGACGGCCCTGCTCAAGAGCGGCGCCTGGCTCCACAACGCCCGGCACGCCAATGCCTGCGCCGCCCGGCTGGAGCGGGGATTGAGGCGGTTGGAGGGCATCCGCATTGCCTACCCGAGGGAAGCCAACGGGGTGTTCGTCCGCCTCAAGCCTGGTTGGGCGGCAGCCCTGAGGCAACGGGGCTGGACGGTGGGAATCATGCCCGGCGGCGCCGCCCGCTTCATGTGCAGTTGGGACACCCGGGACGCGGACATCGATGCCCTGATACACGACTTCCGGGACTTGGCCGACGACCCGGCGTTCCCATGAATCCATGATCATCGACACCGTCGTCACGCACCCCGATTGGGCCGCCGCCTGGGGCAATTGGGGGAGGGTGGGGGTCCGACGGATCGCGGACGCCTGCGCCGCCGGGGGTATCCGCAGGATCTACTGGCGAGCCAACTGCGGCTCCCGGGTCTTCTACCCCAGCCGTCTCGAGGACACCTTTCGGGGGGAGGACCGGGAAGCGTGCGAGGTCCCCGAATACTGGAAGGTCACCCTGGCCGAGACCGACTACTCGACCTGGAACCTGCTGGAAGAGGCGGTGGAGTGCACACTCGGAGCCGGCCTCGAGCCCTGGGTCTGGTACAGCCCCTACGAAGAGTCCCACGGCCAGGTCTCGCTGACCCGTTTTGCCCGGGAGCATCCGGAGTTCCACGCGGTGGCGCGGGACGGACATCGCAGATCCTCCCGTCTCAGCTTCGCCTATCCGGAGGTGCGCCGCCACAAGCTGGCCGTGGTCGAAGAGCTCATGTCCTACGGCTTCCGGGGCGTTCTGCTGGACTTCGTCCGCCAGTTGCCCCGGATCGACGAGAACCTTCCTCCGCAACTGGACCTCCACGGCGTCTGCCGTTACGGCTATGAGGAGCCGGCCCTGGAGAGTTACCGGCGGACCCACGAAGTCGATCCCAGGGAGCAGCCCAACCACAGCGATGCCTGGATTCGCCACCGGGCCGAATACGTCACCTGCTTCATGGAAGAGTTGAAACGTCAGCGGAGGACAACCGGGTCCAACTATCCCGTCAGCGTGCTCGTGTCGCCGGAGAGCCCGCTGAGCCAGGTCCTTCCCGACTGGCCCCGCTACGTCCGTGACGGACTCCTGGAGGAGACGAACCTCTGGCGGGTCCGGACCGACGCCTTGCGCGGCGCGCTGGTGGACTGGACGTCGTGGCTCGCCGGGGATCTCTGCCAGGAGGCGCACATCATGCTGCCCGAATGGAATCTGGCCCGGCTCGACCCGGATGACGTGAAACGCCAGATCCGTCAGGCCAGGCACTCGACCGGCGGCGGTGGCGGCATCCTGGCCGGAATCTACTGCTACAACATGGATCAGCTCGGACTCGGGGAGGGTTCGGCGCGGTTGGAAGCCGGTGTTCGGGCGGCTCGTGAAGCGGGAGCCCGGGCCGTCGTCCTCTGGGAGTCCACCTCCATCGAGAGCTGGTCGGGATGGGACAAGTACCTCCCCTCGGGACTGTGGGCCACCGTGGCGAAGCTGGCTGCGGAAGCTTGATCCTCCGGCGCCGGTTCCGCTACCATGGCGGCAGTCGACCGCAGGGGCCGGCGTCCATAATCGTCTTATTCCCGTTTCCGAGCGCCCTCGGACCGGGAGCCATGCACCGGAAAAAAGGAGTCGTCATGAGCAAGTCATCCATCAGCCGCCGCCGGTTTCTGTCTCGTTCCGCAGGAGCGGGGGCAGGATTGGCCGTCGCCGGTTTCCCCGGAATCGCCAGCGCCCGCAACGTGAACAACCGGCTCAACGTGGGAATCGTGGGTCCGGGCGGCCGCGGCACGAGCCTCCTCAAGAACTTTTTTGCCCATAACAATCGCTTCAACGCTCACCTGACGGCGATTGCCGATCTCTGGAACTACCATCGGGACAAGGCCAACAAGTTCGTCACGGAGAACCAGGGACAGGCTCCCAGGGTTTACCGGCACCACGAAGAGATACTGGCCGACGCCGACGTGGACGCCGTCATCATCGCCACTCCCGACCACGCCCACGCCCAGGTCCTGACGGCGGCCGCCAAGGCCGGCAAGGACGCCTACTGCGAAAAGCCCATGTCCAATGTGCTGGCAGAGGCCAACGACGCCCTGGACGCGGTCAACGAGGCCGGAACCATCGTTCAGATCGGGACCCAGAGGCGCTCCTGGCCCAAGTACCGGCAGGCGGCCAAGATGATCGCCGACGGTGTCATCGGCGACGTGGTCAAGGTGGATATCCTGTGGAACGCCTACAGCCCCTACCGTTGGGCCGGGCGAGCCGAACAGCGCGCCATGGTCAAGGAGAGCGACGTGGATTGGGGCAGCTGGCTCATGGGGAAACCCCACCGTCCCTTCGATGCCAGGATCTTCCGCTGCTTTCGCCTCTGGAAGGACTTCTCCAGCGGCATCATCGACCAGTGGATGACTCACGGCATCGACTTGGCCCACATGTTGGCGGGGGTTACGACGCCGCTGAGCGCCGTGGCCCACGGCGGCATCTACCGGTACAAGGACTGGAGAGAGAATCCGGACACGATGGAAGTCGCCCTTGAGTACGAGAAGGACGGCAAGAAACTCCTGGCTGTCTACTCCACCAATCTCATCAACGGCTACGGGAAAGCGACGCAGGTCCACGGCACCCTGGGCAGCTTCTCTCCCGGCGGCGGGATGGATTGGAAACAGGGCAAAGAGGAGCCCAACGCCGATCCGTCCCAAGGGTGGCGATTCACCGGCAAGGGCGTCAAGGCCGACGGGAAGGTGGCCGACATGGTCGAGGTCCCCGATGCGCCGGGCGAAGTCAGCCACATGGCCAACTGGCTCGACGCGGTCCGGCAGCGGGATCCCAAGAGGCTCTACTGCAACGTCGACCACGGCTACGCCCACTCCATCGCCTGCATCATGTCCAACGACGCCTACTGGGCCGGAAGGCGCATGACCTTCGATCCGGAGAAGCGGACGATCCAGGCGGGTTGAGCGGGAGCGGAGCGGCGGTTTTCTTACCGCCGATTGGGAGAGGCGACTTTCCTGTCGCCAAATGCGGCGGTTTCCCAACCGCCGAACTCCAGTGTGACAACTTGGCGCCGAAGACGGGGCGACTATAAGTCGCCCCTCCTGATCAAACGAGCCGGCGGAACCCCGTGTGCTTCACCGGACCGCCGATCCGGGGCTCGATATCTCCCTTCTGAATCGCCTCCGCCAGTTCCTGGAACACCGGCTCGCACGCCTCCAGGAACTGCTCCACGTGCGTCTCCTGGTGGGCAAACGTGGGATAGAAGCCTCCCGCCACCAGGAAACC
>JAPOYZ010000420.1 GCA_026706325.1 Candidatus Aminicenantota bacterium | reverse complement strand
GGGCCGAACTCCGCGGATCATTCCCCATCCGAACCGTCCCCAACTCATGGATGATGGTGCCCGGGACCGAGATGCCCTTCCCGTCCTGACGGGGCGACCGGCGGCCCAGCACCTGCCCGCCCATGGACTCGATGAGGTCGACGAAGGTTCGCTCCATGTGCCGCGCCTGCTTCCATTCGTAGTCGCTCCACTTGAAGTGGAAGCGCAGCACCGGAATCCCCCACTTGTCCACCGTCACCGGGTCCAGTTCACAGTAACTCAGATTGTTGGGAATCATCTCGCCGCGCCCGGCGAAGTAGACGAAGGACCCGTACTCCTTCCGGATCCGGTCCTTGAGCTGACGCCCGTAGCCGCCGATCCGGTTCACCTGGCCCTGAAAGCTGCCGACTCCGGGCATTCCGAAGCCGCCGCCGATCTCGATGTGGTAGCCGCGGGGGAAATCCTTGTTCTTCTTGTCCCATTCCCACCACGGCGAGTAGACATGGCCGCCGCTGAAGCCGTCCGTGTCGTAATGGGGCATGCCCTCCAGGGCCGGCACGTATCCGCCGACGCCCAGACCGACGGTGTCCATCAAGAACCGGCCCACCACTCCCGAGTTGTTGGCCAGGCCCTGGGGGAAGCGGCTGGACCGGGAGTTGAGCAACAATCGGGCGGACTCGCAGGCGCTGGCCGCCAACACGACGGCCCGGCACCGGATCTGCTGCTCGGTTCGAGTCTTCTTGTCGATGTAGGAGACGGCCGTGACCCGGCCATTCTCGTCGCTCAGGATCTCCCTGGCCATGGCCTGATCGAAGATCTTCAGCTTGCCCGTCTTCAGGGCGGGCAGGATCTGGACCTGGCTGGAGGCGTAGTTGGAAGCGGTGATGCAACCGCGGCCGCACTGCCCGCAATAGTGGCAGGCAGGCCGTCCGTTCAGCGGCTTGGTAATGACCGCCCGCCGCATGGGAATGCAGGGGATATTCATCCGGTTGCACGCCTGCTTGATGAGGTGCTCGTGGGCCTTGGGGGGCGGGCACGGTTGGAAGATGCCGTCGGGCGCGCTCCGGATGCCCTCGATGCTCCCGGTGACCCCGATGAAGGCCTCGGCCCTGTCGTAGTAGGGGGCCAGGTCGTCGTAGGTGAGGGGCCAGTCGGTGCCCAGTCCGTCCATGGAGTAGGGCAGGAAATCGTAGTCGGCGAACCGAAGGGAGATCCGGCCGTAGTGGTTGGTGCGTCCCCCCAGGATCCGGGAGCGGAACCAGCGGAATTCGCTGCCCGGCGCCACCGTGTAGGGTTCGCCCTCCAGATCCCAGGCTCCGTTGGGCGCCCGAAAGAAGCCCCAGGGCTGCTTTCCGAAGTAATGGGCCCCACCCTCGCCGGCGCCCCGGTGGTCCACGTGGTGCGGGAGCATGTGCTCCTTGTAGTCCTTTTCGGGATCCAGCATGGGGCCCGCTTCCAGGAGGGCCACTTCGATGCCTTTCCCGGTCAGGACCTGGACCGCGGCGCCGCCACCGGCGCCGGAACCGATGACCACCACGTCGTAAACTTTCGGACTCTTGATAACTTCAAGCACGTGGCTATTCAAGCACAAGCAACCGTCGAGAAAAAGGGGCGCGCGACCAGGACTTCCCCCGTTTTTCCGGGGTTCGGGAGAACAAGGAATGTAGGGGCACCCCTTGTCCAAATCTGAGACTGTAGGGGTACCCCTTGTGTGTGCCCTCTTCCGCGCGAGGGGTTGCCGATCAGGGGAGCGCGACCGCAAGGGTCGTACCTGCGGCGGCTTCTCCCATTCCTGGAAAATTCAGAGCAGCGATCGGGCCTCAGCCAGGACCTTGCCGGCCAACTCTGACTGACGCCGGGTGTCGAAGGGCCCGGGACCCGACTCGATCACCCGAATCCTTCCGCTGCCCCCCGGTTTCCAGCGCCGTGCAAACAAAGGAGAGGCATGCCCGCCGAATACGGTGACCAGGTCGAGGTTCAGGGCGCCGGCCAGATGCTGACCCAGCGAATCGTAGCCGACGTAGATCCGGCATTGCTCCAGCAGGGCCCCGAACTCATCGACCGGGCCCTGAAACAGAACCAACCGGACCGGCAATGTGCCAGGGTCGTCCCGCAGCAGCCTCCCTCCCTCGATTCGGGCCGTTCCATGGCCCCGCTCGCCGATCTCGCGGTAGAGTTGCCGCGCCTGCTCCAGCTCGTCGCGGCCCATACCGGCATCCAAGACCAGCGTCGCCCCCTGATCCGGCAAACCGGTCACCAAAAGGCGCTCGAAATCCGAGACCGTTTCCCGGTTCCGATGAATTCTCTTGTCCGGATTGCCTCCGACTCCCAGGTTCATGCCCACCAGGACCGGATCCCGGCCCAGGTTCAGAGAGGCCATCATCTCTTGCGCCCGACGCCGGACCGAGTGCTCAAGGTGCAGAGACGGACCCCGAAGCGGATTCCGGGGATGAGACCGGAACATCTCCCGCAGCCAACGGTTCAGGTCCTCCAACTGGCTGCGCTCCTCCGTTTCTTTCCCTGATACCGACGGATCCCAACCGAAGTAGCTCCCCGCCTCCCGGCCGGGGGGAAACAGCGGCAGGAGTCCGCTCTGCAGGAATCGGGAATCGGGATTGATGACGATGAGGTCCCGGTCCGCCGACAATCCGAGGGTCTCCTCGCTGACGGCGGCCGCCACGTCCACCCAGGCGAGCATTCGTTCCAGCAGGGAGCCCCGGCGTGGATAGGAGAGCTCGCGGATCCGGAATCGGCTTGAGTCCGGCGCGATCAGCCGGGCGTTCTTGCGGCTGCCCAGGAACACGATTTCCGCATTCGGAAGGGCGTCCAGGCAGGTGCGAACAATAGGGCCGGCGAGGAGCAGATCGGCGCCGAGGGTCACGCGGGAGGGAACCAGCACCCGTTTGACCCGTCGCGGGAGGGCCGGCGTTTTCATCCCGGCCAACCGCCGAGCCCGGTCGACGACGGCGTCTTCATCTTCCAGCCCCACCCGGTCGAGCCCTTCATGAAACGACTGCGCCTCCGGGAGCCGGCGGACCCGGGTGACGATCCGAGCCAACAGTTGCTGCTGGAGCCGCCGGTCCCGGACCAGGAAGGAGTCGCCCAATGGTTCGATCAGATCCCGGAACAGGCGCCGGGTCCCGGTCCGGGCGCGTCCGGGGTCGGAGGAAAGAGCGGGCCCCAGATAGGAGTCCAAGATTTCCCAGGCCGGAAATCGCGGGGTCATCAGATGCTAGCTTCGGAGGCTCCCGCCTTTCACCGGAGCAGCGATCAGAGCCGGAGGTTCCGGTTCCTGCACAAGAGGGCGTCCCAGCAGCCACCGGGCGGCCTGTCCCAGGTCCTCCAGAATCATGTAGGTGCACGGCACCAGAACCAGGATGACCGGAGACGAGAATACGACGCCGAACGCCAGGGAGACCGCCATGGGAATGAGGAACTGGGCTTGGAGGCTCGTTTCCAGGAGCAATGGAGTCAGGCCGGCGAAAGTGGTCACGGAGGTGAGGAATATGGGTCGGAATCGAGCCGACCCGGCCGTCAGGATCGACTCTCGGAGCGGGACTCCGGCGCGCCGTTGCCGGTTGACGTAATCGACCAGGATCAGGCTGTCGTTCACGACCACACCTGCCAGGGCGACGATGCCGAACACCGAAAGGATGCTCAGGTCCATTCCCAAGATCTCGTGGCCAAGAAACGCGCCCACCAGACCGAAGGGAATCGCACTCATGATGAGCAGGGGCTGGAAGTAGGACCGGAGAGGTATGGCCAACAAGGCAAATATTGCGGCCAGCGCCATGCCGAATCCTTGAATGAGTCCGCTTACCGTCTCCTTCTGCTGCTCCTGCTCGCCCTCCAACGAGTAGGTCAGACCCGGATATTCCCGCAACAGGGAGGGAAGGTAGCCCCCTTCCAGCTCCGCAAGAATCTCATTGGAGTTGGCCCGTTGAGTGTCCACTTCCGCGGTCACGCTGATGGAGCGATTCCGGTCCACCCGGCGGATCGATGCGAAACCCCGGCTCAGCTCCGAATCGGCCACCACCGAAAAAGGGACCTCTCCGCCGTCCGGGGTCCGGATCCGCATCCCCTCCACCTGTCCCAGGGAACGGCGTCGTTCCGCGGGATAGCGCACCATGATCTTGACCTCGTCCCGGCCTCGCTGAATTCGCTGAACCTCCTCACCATAGAAGGCTTGGCGCACCTGCCGTGCCAGATCCGACTGGGTCAGACCCAGCGATTCCGCTGCCGGGTGGATCTGGAGCTTGATCTCCTGCTTTCCGGCCCGGAAGGAATCGGCGATGTCGTACACACCCGAAAATTGGCTCAAGTGCATCTTCAACTTATCGGCTGCCTGCTGCAGTTGACCAATATCGGGACCGGAGAACTGAACGTTGATGGGAGCTCCCGCAGCGAAGAGTGAGGCTGAGAAAG
>JAPOYZ010000488.1 GCA_026706325.1 Candidatus Aminicenantota bacterium | reverse complement strand
GGAAGCCATGGCGGCTCGATTGGAACACGTCCGGGGAATTGGCCTACAGCGCGCTGAAACGCAATTGCCGGAGGAGCAGGTGCTGACACAGGCAATTGCAGTGACCGTAAGTGCCGGGCGGTCGGCTACTTCCTGACGATTGGAGCCAGTCCGAGGCACGAGAAGCCTCCGGCCAACAATTTTCCTGATGAATTGCCGACACGAGCCCGACGAATGCTAATTTCGCTGAGCCGTGCGGCGGGGACGTCTTCCCGTAACTGACCAGCCGTCAGTTACCCCGGACTGTCAGGTGGGATTGTTGGATGGGATTGGACGGCTGAAAGAAAAGACTTGTCCTTCGGATTGTCCCTGCTTCAGTCGTCGTCTCTCGTGGGTAGCGCTCCGCCTGTGGTCGATGCGACTGCCTCGACTTCCTCATCGGCTCGACGGCCTTCCCGCAGGATCACGCGAGGCACAGCCTCGCGTCGTTTTGTCGCATCAGACGCGGGAAATCCGTGTTGTTCCGCGTCTGATGCGGCGTTTCGGGGAAGTCTCCAACCACACCGGTGAGGACTTTACGCCCTCTGAGAGAGATACGCAGTGTTTGCCGCAAGTTGGCATCATCCAGGTGAATTACCTGGCCTCTGTAGAGTATTCACCCATACGGCTCCATCTGCTTGACCCCCAGAGGCGGGATCCAACGGACTCCCTGGCGAAGGGATTCCGGCGCCTCGCGCATGACGGTTTCAACGTCGGGACTCTCGCTGACGCGCAGGTTCGCGGCGCTCAGCCGGGAGTGGGACGCCCGTAACGCCTCGGTCTCCCGCTCCGGTTCTTCGTGGGTGTTCACCGGTCCCATCTCCTCTGCCGCTTCAGAACGCCGCCGGCACCGCCGGCGCAGATACCAGGGAACACCGCACGCGGGATCGCAGGGAACTGCGGCAGTGCAGACGCCCGCATTCGCACCGTTCCACTGAACAATCACTAAATTCTCACCAGAAACAGCAAAACTATCACACCTTTCTCACAAACACTTCTGCAAACTACCCATACGCTGCCTGACTCTGTATTCAATGCTGGCGAAGGAGAAAACCCCCAGGGTTGGCCATCTTGATCCTTGCGCCGGCTGGAAAGCCTCACGCCAACTGGAATTGTGACGCACTGAGCATCTGTTACCGGACGGCACGAAGGGTTTGGAATTGTGCAATCCGGTCGTGTGAGGCCCCTTATGCCGCCGCTAAGCCTAGTTGCAGATTGATTGCTGCCGGTGGCCAGTGCACTTCCACACCTGTCTGTGACCGGCAATCGATTGCGCCGCCGCCTCCCGGTCCAGATTCCGACAGTTCCTGACCGCCGAGGAGAAGCATGAAACAACGAGCATTGATTGAGTATCCCCGCATTGACGGCAAATACGGCAAGCGATGGAGTTCCAGCGAGGAAGAAGAAGCGGTGAGGGAGTACAAGCTCGGCATCCCGGTTGAGGAGGTCGCGGCTCGTCTCGGACGAAGCATCCTGGCAACACGAACCCGTATTTACTTTGCGACCGGCAGGTGGAAGCACCGGAGCAAAAAGCATGTACCGCACAGAGGATGAAACCAGGATCACTCAGGCGTGCGTGATCCCAGTCGCCGTTTGCGTCCTTGTGGTCGGCGTCGTGGTGGCAGGACTGGTGGGTTCCACGGCACGGTCGGGATGGCAGGCTTGCGTCCGGAGTCGCTCCGCTGATCGCGGCGCTCGCGCACAACTGCGGCGTGCCAGGGTGGCTTGGCCGGCTGTGGTACTGCTTGCCCTCCTGTTCCTGACTGCGGCGGCGACCGCCGCCCAGGCCTCGCCGAACATCAAGCACATCACGCGGAAGGCCCCGACGACGGAGCACACAGACGCCGATAGGCTCACTTGGCTGCTCGAATTCACCGAAGCCGTCACAAACGTGGACACGGCGGACTTTGTGGTGACCGGTACGACGGCGAAGCTTGCGCTGACACCGCTAGCAGTGGACGGGGAGGGGTGCAGCGTGAAGTGGGACGCGACGCTGTCGGGCGGCGATCTCGCGTACCTGAACGGGACCGTGACGCTCGCCCCCGTGGCCGATGCCGTCATCACGATCCTGGGCTGCCTTGGCGACGGCGAGATCATGACGCATGCCGGCCCGAACGGGACGAACGACAACACGTTCGTGTTGACCAACGTGCCGCCACCTCCGCCACCGCCACCACGCCCGCCGCCGCTTCCGCCTCCACCCCCGGGGCCGTCCGCACCGGGGGCTCCCGGGAACCTGACGGCGGTAGGCAGAATCGGCCAGGTCGTGCTGAGCTGGGAGGCGCCTGGGAATGACGGCGGCGCGGCAATCACCGATTACGAGTACCGCATCGACCGCAGTCCCCCTTGGGTTTCCACCGGCTCCACCGACACCACCCATACCGTCAGCGGCCTCGACAGTGGAACAACCTACGTCTTCGAGGTGCGTGCGGTGAACCGCGTCGGCAAGAGTTCGGGCTCGAACCGAGCCGAGGCTATCCCGAAAGTTCCGGAAGTTCTGCACTTCTCCCATTTCGCCAATGGGGATGGCAGCACCTCCGAGCTGGTATTCGTGAATGTGGGAACCCAACCGGTTCGTCCCGCACTCTATTTCCACGAAACGGAGGGCAGTTCGATAGCCGCCGAATCGGTGGTCGATATCGCGGGAGATCTGGAGGTCGCCGAGGACGGCGCCCTGACGGTCCGGACCGGGATGGAGCCGCTGGGGGAACTCACGATTTCTACCCACGGCCGGGAGGCGCTGGTGACCGGATCGGTCAAAGTGGTTTCGGAGGGTCCCGTCAGTGGGATGCTTCGGTTCCACCTCCCTTACGTGGGCGAGGCCGTGGTGAGGGACAGCACTCCCATCGGCGACGCCATCGTTCCGGTGCGGCGCCGGCAGGGAGGCATCAACACCGGGGTTGCGATTCACAACCTGGAATCGACCGAGGCGCAGGTGGACTGCGAGCTACTGCGCGAGGGCGTCCCGCTTGACGCCGCCTCCTTTGCTCTGGCGGCCAACGGGCAGACCTCCTGGTTGATCGACCAGGCGTTTGCCGCGGCTGATACCTCAGACTTCACCGGAACGGTGCGCTGCGATGCCGCCGGGAGGGCACGGTTCAGCGCCATAGCCCTGGAAATGGACTCCGGCACCCGCCTCTTTACCACACTGCCGATCCTGGAGGTGAACCGGGCACTTGCCAACGCAACGACCGAGGAGAAGGCCCTGAACTTTGCGCATTTCGTCAACGGAGAGTCAATCATCTCCGAGCTGGTGTTCGTGAATCTGGAGACGTGGCCGAGCGGACCGCCGATCAGTCCCTTCCATCCGGCCGTTCCTCCGACCCGCCCTGTGATCTACTTCCATGATCCGGAAGGCAATCCCGTTACTCCGGAAACGGTCGTGGATATCACAGGCGATCTCGAGGTCACTGAGGACGGCGGCGTGACCGTCCGGACCGAGATGGAGCCGCTGGGGAAACTCACGGTCTCGACCCATGGCCGGGGGCCGCTGGTGACCGGATCGGTCAAAGTCATCTCGGAGGGTCCCATCGGAGGGATGCTGAGGTTCGACCTCCCCCACGTCGGGCAAGCGGTGGTGGGATCCAGCGCGGCCACAAGCGATGTCATCTTCCCGGCGCAACGGCACCACGGAGGTATCAACACCGCGGTCGCGATTCACAACCTGGAATCGAGGGAGGCGCAGGTGGACTGCGAGCTGCTGCGCGAGGGCGTCCCGCTTGACGCCGCCTCCTTTACTCTGGCGGCCAACGGGCAGACCTCCTGGTCGATCGACCAGGCGTTTGCCGCGGCCGACACCTCGGAGTTTTCCGGATCGGTGCGCTGCACAGCCGTCGGAACGGATCGCTTCAGCGCCATGGCCTTGGAAATGGACTCCAGCGCCCGCATCTTCACTACGCTGCCGGTCGTGGAGGTCGAAGAGAGGATGTCTCAGGAGTAGAGAGAAGGGAACCGCTTCACGGCTTCGCTGCCGCCCCCGGAAGCTCCTCTGCCGTTAGCGTACCGGCGGCCAAGGGCGCCTTGCGCGTTGGGACCTGCTTGCTCTGGGGTCAAGGCGGTGTAGACAGACCCACGCGCCACCAAAACAACCCCGGTGGCGCGTCCAGTGGCGCGCGATTAACCCTTCCCTCGGCGGGGTCGCTCCCTTCACAGTGATCCCTGGCGGGAAGCCTCTAAGATCGGCTCGGATAGCCGGGGGCGATGGCTCTCGCCACTGACGGTCGACATCGACCGCGCAGCGGAGATCGGATCGGCCATTTCACAATCTTTGAGCCGGTCCAGGTAGTCCGCCCACTCCTGCATCATCTCTCGCCTTTGTGGCAGGTGAGCCGTGCGATTGTAGGCCCGCCCGAGAGGATCACGGACCACATGGGCCAGTTGGTGTTCGATAT
>JAPOYZ010000639.1 GCA_026706325.1 Candidatus Aminicenantota bacterium | reverse complement strand
CGTCCGGTGGTGTGGGAAGGTGCAGGGGCGCAATCCCCTGCACCTGACCCGATTAGTGTCCCAGTCGTGCTCCCCATTGCCCACTTTCTTGATCCCCCCTTCCCCCCGTAATAGACTGTCGCGGCCCCGGCACCAGAATTCTCCCATGACCTCCCACGACCCCATCCACGTCTGTTGGACCATCGACTGCGAGGCCACCCAGGAGGCCATCGGCGACACCGCGTTGGGCATTCGCTCTCTTCGGGGTTTTTGCGACCTGTTGCTGGCGAACGGTTGCGCCGGCACCCTGTTCGTGGTTCCGGGAGACGCCCGGGCCTATCCCGCGCTCCTGCGGGAGCTGGCCGGCGCCGGATTCCAGGTCGGTCTCCACTTCCATCCCCAGGAGGAGGGTCACCGGGACTATTGCGGCGCCTATACGGCCGAGGAGCAGTACGCCATGTACCGCCGAGGCCTGGAGCAGTTTGCCGACGCGGTCGGTTTTGTCCCCGGGACCTTTCGAACCGGCAACTGTTCGGCGAACGACGCCACGTTCCCGGTGACCGAGAACCTGGGATTCACCAGTTGCTCCCATTCCATGCCGGGACGAAACATGCCCGGGCTCCGGAGCAACTGGGTCAACGCTCCCCTGAGCGTCCACTCGACTCACCGCGCGAACCGGCTCCTGGAGGGAGACATGCGGCTGGTGGAGGTCCCCGTCACCACCGATCCCGACTCCATGCTCTGGTCCGGACGGCATCCCCAGGACCTCCGGGTGGAACTGTTCGACGCCAAGAACCACCGCTACATGATCGAAAAGGTCCTGTCGAGGGAGCACGCCCGGCCTCCCGGCCTGGTCCGGACGTTGGTGGTCCTGACCCACAACATCTTCGACTATTCGGACCCCGCGGATTTTCGCCGGCACACCCTGCAACAGATGATTTGCGACTTTGGACAACTGGCGGAGCAGAAGGCAATCGAGCTGACTCCCTCGACCATCGGCGCGGCGGCCAGGGCTCACCGGCGCGCCGCCGGAACCGGACAAGAGGTCCACTGATGGATGCCGGGCAATCCTCCTATCCCATTCGAGAGATCCCCTTCGGATCCATGGGCGGTCTCTACGACCAGGACGACGTCCAGGCCGCCCTGGAGGTGATTCAAGCGGCGGCGGGTGCCGGCGGCAGCTTCTTCCCCCTCCCCGAGGAGGGGGATTTTCAGAACGCCTTCGCCCGCCACGAGGGGGCGGACCATGCGGTGGCGGTCAACAGTTGCGGCACCGCCCTGGATCTCTGCATGATGGCGCTGGGAGTGGGTCCCGGAGACGAGGTGATCACCACCCCCCTCACCTTCGTCTGCACCGCCACCTGCGCACTGGCCCGGGGCGCCGAAGTGGTCCTGGCCGACGTGGACCCCGAGACCCTCTGCTTGGATCCGGTCCAGGTGCGCCGCCGCATGACCCACCGGACCCGGGCGGTGATCCCCGTTCACTTCGCCGGTCTGGCCGCCGACTGCGGCGCGTTCCAGCGCCTCACGCGCGAAACCGGAGTGGCCGTGGTCTACGACGCCGCCCACGCCGTCTCCACCAAGTGGCAGGGACGGCCCATCGGCGGGTTCGGACAGGCCAGTTGCTACAGCTTCCAGTCCAACAAGAACATGACGACCCTGGGGGAAGGGGGCGCCGTGACGACGGACGACCAGGAGTTCGCCGAGAGCGTCCGCCGGATGAAGACCTTCGGCTATGTCTACGGCAGGGAAACCCGTGTGGTCACCGTCGGATTCAACTACCGGATGACCAAGGTCCAGGCGGCGGTGGGAATCTCGCAACTGCGGAAGATCGACCAGGTGGTGGCCCGCCGCCTCGAGGTCTTCCGCGAGATGCACCGGCAATTGGAAGGGGTGGAGGAGATCATCCGTCCCGCCGGGATCGAGCCCGGGCACGGGTGCCACCTCTACGTGTGCCGCTTGGACACCGAACGGGTTCCTTTCGGCCGGGACGCTTTTCTGCGGACTCTCAAGCAGAAGTACCGGGTGAGTTGCGGCATCCATTACCCGCCGGTCTGGAACTGGGACGTAATGGCGCGGCGGGGCTACGGCGAGGCCGCGGCCGGCTGTCCCGAGGCGGCGCTGGCCGGGAATCAGGTCTTCAGCCTGCCCCTGTTTCCCCAGACCACGAACGAGGACTGCGCCTACCTGGCCTGGGCCCTGAAACAGAGTCTCCTGGAAACCGCATGACGGCGCGCAAGGTTCGCTGGGCCCTGGTGGGAGCCGGAGACCTGGCTCGAAAACGCCTCGCCGCCGCCATTCGAACTCAACCCGGCAGTATCCTCCACAGCCTGGTCAGCCGGGACCCGGAAGGCCGGGCGCCGCAGTTGCGGACGCTTGCGCCCGAGGCGGTCCAGGTCCGCTTCGAGGAGATGCTGGAGGACGATTCCGTCGACGCCGTCTACCTGGCGACGCCGGTCTTTCTGCACGCCCCCCAGGCCATCGCGGCCCTGGAGGCGGGCAAGGACGTCCTGGTGGAAAAACCGATGGCCATGGATCTCCGGCAGGCCCGGGAGATGTGCCGGGTCGCCCGGGACCGGGGCCGCCGGTTGTCGGTGGCCTACTATCGCCGCTTCTGGCCCCGCTTCCAACTGGTCAAGGAGATGCTGGACCGGGGCGAACTGGGAGATCTGGTCCTGATCCGGATCGCGCTGCACAGTTGGTATCCGGGACGGGGCGGGGCGGCCGCGGATTGGAGGATCACTCCTTCCATGTCGGGCGGGGGAGTGCTCAGCGACGTGGGTTGTCATCGTCTGGACCTGCTGGCCTGGTGGCTGGGCTTGCCCGGCAAGCTGGTGTCCCAGGTCCTGACCCTGACCCACGGATATTCGGCTGAGGATTCGGTCGCCGCGCTTCTGGAATGGGAAGGCGGTCCGGCCGGCACCGTGTCGTTCAACTGGAACAGCCGGACCTGGACCGACGAGATCCACCTGGTGGGCACCGACGCCAAAATCACCCTCCATCCGTGCGACGGCGAGACGGTCACCATCACGGCGGGGCGCGACATCCGGCAGCGGCCCGTGCCCAACCCGGAAAATGCCCACGGTCCCGTGGTGGACGACTTCGCCCGGTCCATATTGGAAGACCGCCCGCCCCGCTTCGACGGCCGGGACGGCCTCCAGGCGACTCGAATCATGGACGCCGTCTTCCGTTCCGCCCGGCAGGGCGCCTGGACGGAGCTGGACTGAACTCGTGGACGACTCGACGCTGCAACGACTCCGCACCGATTTCGAGTCGGTCAGCCGGACCCTCGGAGACGGACTGCGCCGGCGGACGCCCCGACTGGTCGCCCTGGTGGCCAAGTGGCAGAAAGAAGACCTGGTCCCGGGCCTGAGCGACCTGGACTTTCGCGTCATCTGCGACGACGGAACCTCGGCCGAAGACTGGGTCGAGGTGGATCGCGCGGTCGGGGAGATCCACCTGGAGATGGTCCGTGCGCACCCGGAATGGAACCGGATCAATGAGCACACCGCCGGCGCCGGCCTCACCGTCGGCGAGGCCATGGACGGCCGCTTCCACAACCCCGAGTACGCCGCCTGGTCCGTCTGGTGGGGAGAAGGGGAGTGGTACCGGGATCTGGACCGCCGGATCCGCCGCCGGCCCTTCGACCTGTTGGACGAGCACTACCACCTCAGCCGTTTCCTGGGCTACTACTCTCCCTACATCCAGGGCATCGATCCACCCATCAACCTGGGCCGCTTCGAGCCCAAGTACCCGCTCCACTCCCGTTGCTGGCACTACTTTGCGCCTCCCATGCTGTCGGCGGCCTCCCTGCTGGCGAGGCGCAATCTCTCCGGCAAGCGCCGGGGGCTGGGCTGGCTCCGGAGAGCGGGCCACGTCACGGCGGCGGTGGAGGCGGTTCTGCACCAGGTCGACAGCCACTACGAGACGCGGGAGTTGGGCGACCCGCGGCGCCTCGGCGAATTCGAGGATTTCCTGTTCACGGCCTTCGCCGATTTGCGCGACCCGGTGCGGGAGTCGGTGCGAATCCTGCCGCTTCCGCCCACGTCGGACCCCGGCGTGTTGAAGCGGAGCCTGTCGGCCATGGTCTCCGATGCCCTCTCCACACTGATCGAAAACGTTCGCTTCGTCCGGATCCGGGCCGGCCGCTACCATTTCTACGTCAATGCCCCGCGCCACTTCGAGGTCCGGGAGCTCATGGCCATCGAGCTGAAGTGGGCGCGCAGGTTGAATCACGGCATCTTCAGCAGCATCCGGGCCATTCTGGGAGAGAGCGGCCCGAGTCCCGCGGAGTGCCTCCGCCGGCTGGAGATCGAGGTGGACCCGGTCCAGGCCGAAGCCATGGAGTTCATGGCGGACCTCTCCTCACGCACTCCACAGGACCCCGATCTGCGGCAGCTCTTCCAGGAGGCCGTGGGTCGCTTCCCCCAC
>JAPOYZ010000167.1:4107-4413 GCA_026706325.1 Candidatus Aminicenantota bacterium | reverse complement strand
CCAGATCTCCAAGGAAGCCTACGAAAACCCGGAACTGGTCAAGAGCGCGCCGCATAATTCGGCGATTCACAAAGTCCCGGCCCCCAGTATCGACGAGCCCGAGCGGATCGCGGTGACCTGGCGCCAGTATGTGAAGAAACAGGCCGCCAAGAACTCCGATTAATGCCTCGGCGCACGCTCGGCGTCATCGTCAATCCCGTCGCCGGCATGGGCGGCCGGGTGGGGCTCAAGGGGAGCGACGGAGTCGAGATCCTGCGCCGCGCCCGCGAGTTGGGGGCCCGGCCCGAGGCCCCGGGACGGATGGCC
>JAPOYZ010000167.1:0-4097 GCA_026706325.1 Candidatus Aminicenantota bacterium | reverse complement strand
GATGGCCCAGGCGCTGAAGGCCATCTCCGAATTCAAGGATCAGGCCCGGGTTCTCACCTACCCCCGCCAGATGGGCGAGGAGTCCTGTGCCCTGTCGGGTCTCCCGGCCACCGTCATCGGACGCACCGCGGGCGAACAGACGACTCCCGAAGACACCCGGCGGGCGGCCCGCCGGATGGCCGCCGCCGGCGCCGACCTGATCCTCTTCGCCGGCGGGGATGGAACCGCACGCGACCTCTACCACGCCGTCGGCGAGGGAGTGCCGGTTCTGGGGGTTCCCGCGGGCGTCAAGATCCACTCGGCAGTCTATGCCGTGACCCCCAGGAGCGCCGGCGAGCTGGTGGTCCTCTGGCTGCGGCGCCGCCTGCTGCGAATGCGCTCCTCCGAGGTCATGGACATCGACGAGGAGGCATTTCGGGCGGGCGTGGTCCGGGCCAAGCTCTACGGATACCTGCGGGTCCCGGAAGAAAACCGGTTCGTCCAGAACGTAAAGGCGGGAGGGGTCGTCCACGAGGCGGAAGCTCTCCAGGGAATCTGCGCGGAGGTGCTTCGAGCCATGGAGGACCCGGACTGTATCTTCGCCGTGGGACCGGGGACCACCACGCGGGGCATTCTCCAGGCCCTGGAACTCGAGAACACGCTGCTGGGGGTGGACGTGGTGCGGAACAAGAAGCTGCTGGCCAACGACGTCACCGCGCAGCAACTCCTGGACCTGATCGGAGGACACAGGGCCAAGGTCGTGGTGACGGCCATCGGAGGCCAGGGGCACATCCTGGGCCGGGGCAATCAACAGATCAGTCCGGAGATCATCCGCAGGGTGGGCCGGGAGAACCTCATGATCATCGCCACCAAGGAGAAGCTCGTGTCGCTGGGCGGCCGACCGTTGCTGGTGGATACGGGCGATGCGGCCCTGGACCAGGAACTCTCCGGCTACACGCGGATCATCACAGGGTACGGGGACTACGTCATCTACAAGGTGGGTTACTGACGGATAAAGGGAGTCCGCAAGGGCCGCGCCGACGGATGAAGAGGAATGCCTGTCCCGCTAACCCGCCACGGCCCGCCGGACGATGGCTTCGCGCAAACCCGTCAGCAGTCCTTCCAGGCCCGCAATGCGTTCTCGGAGTTCGCCGATATGGGAATCGACCCGTCCCAACTGTCCGCGCATGTCCTGCACTTCCTGACGCAACTCCTGGCGCATCTCCTGGATCTCCTGCCGCGTTTCCTGGCGCATCTCCTGGATCTCCTGCCGCGTCTCCTGGCGGGTCGCTCTCATCTCGTGTCGCAGGTCCTGGATCTCTTCCCGTGTCTCGTGCCGCAGGTCGCGCATCTCGTGCCGCAGCCCTCGGCCGCTGGCCAGAATCAATCCGGCCAAGCCGATTCCCACCGCCACCACCGCCGCCAGGACGCTCATCAGTTCGACATTCATGCTCCCTCCTCCGTTGAATGGCGGATCCGAATTGCGGCGAACAGGTAGCGAACCGGAACCGTGTCCATCTGTCCAATCAAGGAGCCTCATTCCGATCGGTGCGAAACATTCTTCTGCTGACCGCCGCCGGTTGTCAACTTCCATAGAGTAGAACGACGAGCCGGAGGAATATGCGATTGAAGAAAGTGCTTTGGCAAAGCCCGCCAGGTTCCAGTTGGCCTGTTGGTCGGGTATGATCCGGGGACGGCGCCCGGGGGTGCCCACACTTAAAAATACTTTCAAATCGCTGTATTCGAAGGGCCTGAAGGACCATGAATTCTCCTGCCGACCCCCGATCCCTCGTTCCGGTCCGAATCCCAAGGTGCGCCGCTGTCAGGGCCGGAGTCTACGCACTGGTGCTCCTGGTGGGTTTCCTCACCGGCTGCGCCGTCGAGCCGCCTCAGGAAGGAGAGACCGGCCAGCGGAAGCGCCGCATCATCTTCAACGGCGACTCGGCGGTCCTCATGCACCCCGGAGCCTCCACCGTGGAGGGCTTCCTGACGCCTAGGCTCGAAGCCCTGCCGGGAACACCCGTGACCACCATCAGTTGGTCGATCCTGGCCGGCGACGCCCCCTCGTACGACAGCCGCGTGCAACCCATCTACGGCGACGGTCAGCAATTGGACCGGCCCGACTACATGAACACTTACGCGGCGAACCTCAAGGCCCTCGTCGACGCCGGCACCTGCCCGTTGAAGATCGTCACCGACTTCGCCCATGAACATGGCATGGAGGCCTTTGCCTCGGTGCGAATGAACGACGTCCACGACAGCTTCGTCGAAGGGCACCTTTCCCGCTGGAAGCTGGACCACCGCGAGTTCCTGGTGAGCACCCGCGGACTGCAGACGGCCATCGCCGAACCGGCCTTTCCCAGCTCCCGCGTGGCCAACCTTTACGCTACGGCCCTGGACTTCACCCACCAGGTGGTCCGGGACCGCAAGTTCGAGATCATCGAGGAGGTCTGCCTCAGGTACGACCTGGACGGCGTCGAGTTGGACTTCATCCGCCACCCCGTCCTCTTCAAGAGCATCTTCGAAGGAGGGACCATCACCCCGGAGCAGGTCTCCCTCATGACTGCCTTCATCCGGAGGGTTCGGGGCCGCATGGACGAGATCGGCAAGGAGCGGGGGCGGCCCTTCCTGCTGGCGGTCCGGACTCCGGACGACCTGGAGCTCTCCCTCGGGATCGGCCTGGATCTGGAGGCCTGGATGCGGGAGGGCCTGGTGGACATGCTGATCCTGGGTGGCGGTTACGCCCATTTTTCCCTCCCCGTGGCGAAGATGGCCGAGGCCGCCCATGCCTACGGAGTGCCGCTCTATCCCTGCATCAACAATCCCGGCCAACTGATGGATGGCAAGGGAGTCGAAATGACCCGGGCCCTGGCCACCAAGTGGTACGCCGGCGGCGCCGACGGAATCTACTTCTGGAATCTGACGGCTCCCTGGGAACAGATTCGCGACGAGGCCCGGTGGCGGGCGCTCAGGAAACGGGTCTATGCCTGTCTGGACGACATCGACGACCCCAAGGCGTTGGAGGGCACGGAGAAGATCTACTCGGCCGCCGAAGAGGTGTGGTTCCCCTATGCCTTCATCTCCAGCGGGGGCCATCTGCCGGCGCGTTTGGAGCCGGGAGGCCAAACCCGGTTTCCCATCGTGATCGGCGACGATGTCCCGCGCCTGGAAGAGGAAGGACGCCTGGGCGGTGCCGAACTCACCCTTGAGTTGGAAGGCGCCCCGCAGGCATTGGAACAGTTGGCCGTGCGCGTCAATGGAAGTGCTTTGGAGGGCGGAAGGTTGCTGGCGCCGGAGGCGGAAACGGACCCGATTCGCATCACTTTTGCGCTTCCTGCCTCCGCGTTGGAACAATGTGAGAACCTGGTGGAGGCCGGTCTCGGAGAGTCCTCTCCGGATCGGGAGCTGACCCTGACCAAGGCCAGACTGCGACTGGTTTCCGGTGAGCCTTCGCCATGACCGGGGGCAACCCTTCAGCTTCCGTCCCGGCGGTCGACGGGCTTTTTCGCCTGGACGGCCGGGTGGCCGTGGTCACCGGCGGCGGCGGCAGCATCGGGCGCACCGCGTCCCATGTCCTGGCCCAGGCCGGAGCCGCGGTGGTGGTGGCCGACCGTGACCGCCAGGCGGCGGAGCGGGTCGCGGAGGAGATTTCCGGCGATGGAAGGCGAGCCGCGGTCCGCGAATGGGACGTGACCCGGGAGCGGGAGGTGACGGCCGGGTTCGGACAGGTCCTGGAGGAGTACGGGCGATTGGACGTCCTGGTCAACAGCGTGGGCGGCGGAAAGCACGTCGCGGCCATGGAAATGAGCCTGGAGGATTGGAACGAGGTGCTCACCAGGAACCTGACCTCCACTTTCCTTTGTTGCCGGGAAGCGGGCCGCCGCATGGCCGCTCGGGGAGGGGGAAGCATCGTCAACATCTCGTCCATCCTGGGACACAGCGGAGGCGGCATGTATCCCAACTCGGCCTATCATGCCGCCAAGGGAGCGGTGGTGAACCTGACCCGGGCGCTGGCGGCGGAATGGGGTCCCCAGGGAGTGCGGGTCAACGAAATCGCTCCCACCTTCACCGACACGCCGCTGGCCGCGTCCATTCTCAACATTTCCGAGATGCGGGCC
>JAPOYZ010000521.1 GCA_026706325.1 Candidatus Aminicenantota bacterium | reverse complement strand
TTTGCAACTACCGCGGACTCCCGGTCATGTGTGGCCCCCTGGGCCTGACGGGAGCTCCCGATGTGCTCTATCGGAACCTGGGGGACGGGACCTTTCGTGAGGTCACGGCGGTTGCCGGCGTCGAGGACAAGCAACTTGGGTACGGGTTTTCCGCCGTCTTCGAGGACCTGGATAATGATGGCTTTCCCGAGCTCTTCGTTACCAACGACGCGGGACAGAATTATCTCTATCAGAACCGGAAGGACGGGACCTTCCAGGAACTCGCTCTGCTGGCGGGGGTCGCCTACAACCGGGAAGGCCGGGCTCAGGCCAACATGGGCGTGGCTCTGGGAGACATCGGAAATGACGGACTCACCGATTTGTTCGTGACGACGTTCTCCGAAGACTACTACCCCTTGTTTCGAGGTTTTGGGAACTTCAATTTCGAAGAGATATCGTTTCAAGCCAAACTGGGGAAGATTACGATCCCCTACCTGGGCTGGGCCACCATTTTTGGAGACTTTGACAACGACGGCACCTTGGATCTCTTCATGGCCAACGGGCACCTCTATCCGCAGGCTTCGGAAATCGAGAGTCTCAACTACAAGCAGCAGGATCTCTTGTTTCGAGGCGCCGGGGGCTTCCGGTTCGAGGACGTTTCCGGGGCGGCCGGGCTCGCGCGCCTGTCTCCCAAATCGAGCCGGGGGGCCGCGGCTTGCGACTATGACAATGATGGGGACCTTGATTTGGTGGTCCTGGCCATAGACGACACTCTCACCCTCTTGCGAAACAATGGAGGCAACAATGGACGCTGGCTCCAGATTCGCCTGGTTGGCCGCCCCGGGAACCGTTCAGCAATCGGCGCGAAGGTAAAGGCCGTGACCGGCGATAGGGTCCTGAATCGGCGAATCCGGAGTGGCGGAAACTACTTGTCCCACAACGACCTTCGTTTGCATTTCGGGCTGGGGAAGAGCGAGGAGGTGGATCGGATCGAGATCGTCTGGCCCGGCGGTGGACGGGAAACCCTGGAAAAAATCAAGGCCGGCCGGATTCTGACCATCATCGAGGGTGAATCAATGGGCAGCCGGTGAATGCAACGGCAGGCATATCAGGAATTCTCCCGAAAAATCCGGTCAGTTCGAATGTTATTCGGCTTCTTCAAAGGGAACCGCGACGCGAACGCAACCGATCGGTTGCAGCCGGTTCAATCGAGCCGTCAGGAGCGATCGCAACGCCGTACCGCTTCCTGGCTCGCTGCCGGCTGATCTTGCCCTCCCTTACATCCCGCAGGACAAGTTCCGCGTCACGGGCCAGGGGAGGACCGTAGCCCCCACCTCCACAGGTTTCGATTCGGGCGGCTTCTCCCTCAGCGAGGTGCACCGTGGCTTTTGATGAAAATTTCCGTTCCTCCCCATCGGAAATCACCAGATAGCGGGCCAGTTTCCCTGCCTCTCCCCCGAACAGTCCGTGCGGCGGGAACCTGGCCCGGTCGGAGAGCGAGGTGAAGACCGCTTTGTGGCCGGGAAAGAGATATTCGCGACACAGGCCCAGACCACCCCGGAACTGGCCCGGACCCTCCGAATCAGGGATCAGGCTGTACCGTGTGATGCGAACCGGGTAGTTGAGTTCCGTCTCCTCGATGGGTGCATTCTGGGTGTTCTGCATATGGGTCTGCACCGCGTCCGGCCCGTCCGAGCCGACGCGCCCGCCGTATCCTCCCGCCAGACTCTCGTAATAGGTGTAGTACTCGCCGCTTTTCGGATCTCGACCCCCGAAACCGACCTGGCACATCATCCCCTTGGTTCCCGCCGGAACCGCGTTGGGCAGAACTTGGGAGAGCGCTTGGAAAAGAATCTCGCAAAGGCGGACGGAGACTTCCCAGCCGCCGACGATGGCGGCCGGATGCCGGGAGTTCACGACCGAACCACTCGGCGCAATCACGCGGATCGGCTGGTAAAAGCCGTCGTTGACCGGTATGTCCGGATCCACCAGGCACTTCAACACGTAGACACAGGCCGTAAAGGTCTGAGTCAAGTTGCTGTTCATGGGCGCCCAGCGCTGCCGGTCCGAGCCGGTGAAGTCAAAGGTGATGGTTTCCCCGTCCAGGGTCGCCCGCGCCTTCAAGTGCACCGGCTCGTCGGTGATTCCGTCGTCGTCCAGCCAGCCTTCGGCCTCGTAGCTTCCCCGGGGCAGTTTCTCCAGCTCGCTGCGCGTCCGCTGCTCCGTGTATTCGAGCAGCCTTTCCATATAGGATTTGAGCTTCTCGATCCCATAACGTTCCACGAGAGCCGCCAAACGGCGCATGCCCATCCTGTTGGCCGCGATCTGCGCTCGCAGGTCTCCGGACACCTCCCGCGCCGCCCTTACATTGGCCAGCACCATCTTCCAAATATCGGCATCCACCTTTTCCCGGGAGACCAGCTTGACCACGGGCAGAATGAAGCCCTCCTGGTAGATCTCCCGGAAAGCTCCGATACTGGCCGGCGCCCCTCCTCCGACGTCGACGTGGTGGCAGGTGTTCGTGACGTAACCCAGCAGTTCTCCGGCGTGGAAAAAAGGGGCGACCAGAAAAATGTCGTTGAGGTGACTCGCCTGCCGATGAGGATCATTCACCGCGAGCATGTCGCCGGGGTGGAGATTCTCCGGCCCGTACTCCGCCACGGCCCGCGGCACCAGCCTGCCGATGGTCACCAGGTGAGCGGGCTGGCAGAAGGCCTGGGCCACCATTCTTCCTCTGTGGTCCACGAAGGCACAGGAATAATCCAGCCGGGTCTTGATGTTGGTCGAATACGCGGTCCGCTGCAGGGAGACCGACATTTCTTCGGTCGCCTCGACCAGGGCGTTGCGGATCACCTCAAAAAGGATGGGATCGACTTGTTCCGACACCACAACTCGCGAGCGCTATCTGCTGATGTGGGAACACGATATCATGTCAGTATTCCTCCCCATGAACGCTATTCTCTGGCCCCTCGTCGCTGCCTACCTCGTCGTGCTCATTGGAATCGGGGTCTGGAGCGCCCGGAAGCGCGTTGCGACGTATGAAGACATGACCGTCGCCGGCCGGGGCGTCGGACCCTTCCTGATCGCGTGTTCGGTGGCAGCCACGTGGATCAACGGGGTGACTCTGATCACCGTGACCGGCTTTGGGAAGAGCTTCGGATTGAGCGGTTACTGGCACATGGGCGCCGTGGGAATCGGAACCCTGTGGGCCGGGATCTACCTCGTTCCGAGGATGTGGAAACTCCAGGTCATCACGACCCCCCAGATCCTGGAACGCTTCTTCGGACCGACTCATCGTCTGGTGGCCTTGGTGGTGGCGATGCTGCGCGATTTCGCGGCCACCGCAGGGACCATTGGGGCGACCGCGATCGTGGCCTCTGCCGCACTCGGAATCAGCATTTTCGAGGCTCTGGTTCTGACCTATTTCGTGACCGTGCTCTATGTCACGCTGGGTGGAATGTGGGCCGTCCTGGTCACCGACACGATTCAGTTCTTCATCATCGTGCTGGGTACGGTGCTGCTGCTCGTTTTCTCAATTCAGGGCGCGGGGGGCTTCGGCGGGATCTTCCAGAAAGTGGACGATCCGACCCTTTTTTCGCCGACCGGAGACTTCGAAGCTCTCGAGATCATGGGCTGGTTTTCAGTGGCATTCTTTCTGTCCAGCGGCTACCAGACTCTGGCCCAGAGAGCGTTCGCCGCACGCAGCCGCGATGCGGCGCGCCGTGGTTTCATCTACGGAGGGATCTTCTGTGTTTTCTGGTACATCACTCCTGCCCTGTTGGGACTGACCGGAATCGCCTTCTTCGGGAAGGAGGTGGAGGCCGACCAGGTTTTCATCAACCTGACCAACGAGGTGGCCGGCCCCGTTCTGGGGAGCATCATCTTTGTGGCCCTCATGAGCGCCAACATGTCCACCCTGAGTTCAACCATCGGCACCATGGGATCCAACGTCACCGTCGACATCTACCAGCGGTTCATCGATCCGGATGCCGGTTCCCGCAGGATGCTCTGGATCTCACGCGTCAGCATCCTCCTGACCGCGGTCCTGGCCTGCATCACCTATTACTACATTCCCTTTCTCATGGAGCTTTTCCTGATCGGGGGCCGCATTGTCGGCGGCTCACTCGCACCTGTCCTGATTGCGATCCTGCTGTTTCCCTCCATGCGCAAAAAGGGCCGGACAGTACTGGCGTCCCTGACCTCCAGCGCCGGGGCTGTCATCCTGTGTCAACTCTTGTCCCCCCGGGAGCTCAAAGCGGGGACCAGCTTCTTTGTCTGGGGGTTCATGGATCCGGTCCTGGTCGGAGTGCTCGTTTCGCTGGTCGTGCTGGTGGTGGGCAGCCGTTGGGAAGGCAGGAAGCAAGTGCCTTTCCCCGCCTCCGGGCAGGAGACCGGCGCTACGGAATGACCGGCAGCACCAGGCGGGACGGGTACC
>JAPOYZ010000308.1 GCA_026706325.1 Candidatus Aminicenantota bacterium | reverse complement strand
GGGAAGCCTTGAGGACGTCCCGGAGGTCCATGGTGCCGGCCACTCCCTCGTAGAGACGGACCTTGACGCCCAGGGCGGTCTCGGGATGGCGAAGGACGCATTCGGCGCACTCGCCGGCGTCCAGATAGTCATGGTGGACCAACTCTCCCCGGCGCGAGGGGAGACCCACACCGGAGAGGTTCACGTAGCCGAAGATCCGAGTCTCGGAGGGCTCGATCACATACCGTTCCAGACCCTTGTAGTTGATCCAGCCGGCCGACCCGGTGTCGACGACGGTGGTGACCCCGGTGCGGGGACAGAGGTCGTCCGCCTCGATCCCCAGGAAGGAGACGCCTTCGTAGACGTGCGTGTGCAGATCGATGAGGCCGGGAACCACGAAGAGGCCGGACGTGTCCAGCACCTCGGCCGAGTCCTGGACCGGAAGGTCGCGGGCCACGGCCGCAACCCGCCCCTCCTTCACCGCCACGTCCAGGCGGCCTCGCCGGCCGTTGGCCGGGTCGATCACCGTCCCCCCTTTAAGAAGCAGATCGTAGCCTACTGCGGCGTCCGTCACTTTGTCTCCTCCAATTCGACGAGGACTTCTCCGATGCTCCGATCCAGGATCGCCACGATCTGGTCGGCCTCCCTGGGGGTCAGAATGAGCGGAGGCCCCAGTGCGATCCAGTTGGGATCGAACCGGGTCAGCAAACCATGCTCCAGGGCCCTCTTGCCGATGCGCTTCCCGATGGCGATCCGGTCGGAGAAGGGTTCCTTGGTCTCCGGGTCCCGGACGAACTCGACTCCCAGGAAGAGTCCCCGGCCACGAATGTCGCCGATGATGCCGTGGCGCCGGAGTCCTTCCAATCCGCGCCGGAGATGATCCCCCACTTCCCGGGCATTGGCGCAGAGGTCCCGCTCCACGATCTCCGCCAGCGTCGCCAGACCCGCCACGCACGAAATGGGATTCCCCTCGAACGTGTGACCGGCGACGAACCCCGGATTGGTGGCCGGGTCCCCCCAGAAGGCATCGGCGATATGCCGGCGGCAGAGCATCGCCGACAGGGGAGCGTACCCGCCGGACAGGCCCTTCCCCACACAGAGGAGGTCGGGAAGGACGCCGAAGGTTTCGGCGGCGAACATCTGTCCGGTCCGGCCCATGCCGGTGATGATCTCGTCGAAGATGAGGAGGACGTTGTGCCGGTCGCAGAGTTCCCGCAGTTGAGGCAGGTACTCCTCCGGCGGTTCGATGATGCCTCCGGTGTGGCCGATGGGCTCCACGATGACGGCGGCCACGGTTTCCGGACCCTCGCTCTCGATCACGTCGCCGATGAGGCTGGCGCAAGTGATCTCGCAGTCCGGATACTCCTTGCCGAAGGGACAGCGGTAGCAGGTAGGGGGAAAGACGTGGATGAAGCCCGGCGCCAAGGGTTCCCGCATGCTCCGGCGGCTGGTCAGTCCCGAAGCGGAGAGGGACCCCATGGTCGATCCGTGCCACGACTTGTAGCGGGAAATGATCTTGTACTTGGTCGGGCTCCCCGTGAGCCGATGGTACTGGCGGGCCATGGTGATGGCCGCCTCGGTCACCTCCGATCCACCGCTCAGGAGCTTGACCGCGTCCAGGTCTCCGGGAGCGACCGCCACCAGACGGTTGGCCAATTCGACGGCCAGAGGATTGCTGCCGTGCATGGTGGGAGAGAAATGCAGCACCTCCATCTGCCGGCGTATCGCGTCCATGACCCTTGGATTGGAGTGTCCCACGGAGACCACGTAGATTCCCGAGATCCCGTCCAGGTACTGCTTTCCGTGAACGTCCCAGTAGTGAACTCCGTTGGCCCGGGACATGATGAAGGGATCCTGGGCAAACTCGCTCATCTGCGCCCGAACCAGGATTTGCCGCAGGAACTGCTCCTCCCCCGTCCTTTCGGCAGGAATGGATTCGGTCCGGGAAGCCACTTCCGGCCCCTGTGGCCCTCGCCGTGAGTACGATTCTTTGTCCTTCACTCTTTCCTCTCTTCTATCCAAAGAACTAAGGAGGGGCGAATTCCAGTCGCCCATTCCCCATTTCAAATACGGCGGTCAGGAAACCGCCTACCCGGCGCAGAACGCAACCGCGGCACAGGCGTAGACTTTGGCCACCCGGATCAGGTCATCCACCGGAACCTGCTCCCCGGTCGTGTGAGCCCCCGTGGCCCGCGGACCGTGCGTGATGGTCTCGATACCGGCCAGCTCCCCAAAGGTGTTGCCGTCGTCGATGAAGGGCTTGGCGCCATGCGGCAACGTACGGCCCATGACTGCCTGGCAGGAATCCTCGAACGCGCCGACCAGGGGATCCTCCAGATCCAACTCGAAGGCGTCCCGCCGGTAGTGAAACCGGGCGTCGACCTGGATTCCGGGCGGTGTCTCCGTCCCGTCGACGGCCTCCAGAAACCGATGTCGAACCTTTTCCACCGCCGTCCCCGGCAACCATCTGCAGGTGCCGGCGAGATGAAACTCGGTGGGAGACTGGTTGTAGATCTCTCCCCCGGCGACCTTGCCGACGAAGACACTCTCCCGCCCGGCCAGGGGATGCGTCCTGCCGGTCAAGCTCCGGTCGAGGGCCTCGAGCCGGGTCACCAGGTCCGCGCCGGCGGCGATGACCCGAGGCTGCCCCAAGCCCCCCAGAACCTCGTGCACCGGGGTTCCCTCCCGGCTGAGGGTCACCTCGACGTTGGCCATGCCCCGGCCCACGACCGGGAGAATATTGGAGAGGTATTCCGGCAACAGCGCGGCGTCTCCCACATACCCCTCATCGATCAGCGCGGCCAACTGCTGGCCCCGGCCCCATGGAGCCTCGTGCAGGTCGTGAGCCGTGAGCAGGATCCCTCCGGCCTCCAAGACGTGCGAATCCCGAACCGCCAGCAGAGCCTCGCACATGGCGGCCACGCCGGCTTTCATGTCGGAGGCCCCGCTCCCGTAGAGGATTCCGTCCTCGATGCGGGGAGGAACGAATGGAAGATGCACCGTATCCAGGTGGCCGTTGAACTGGAGGGTTCGTCCCGGAACCCCCGATTCGTACCGGGTGACCACGGCCGGGGACCGGGGCCATGCGGCCTCCGGCCGGCCGACCTCAAAACCTTCGGCCGCCAGAACCTCCGCCAAACGGTCCGCTACCGCGGCGGCGTGCTGGGTAGGGCTCGGGATCCGGATGAGGTCGACGGCCAATTCCATCAGCCGGTCCGGGCGGACGGCCCGGTTCACACGATCGATGACATCCTGGTTCAGCTTCATTGTTTCAGGGGTTTTGGATCAGGCCCGGCTGGCTCATCCGGGTGCTCAGGCAACTGCAGGCGCGCCGACCGCCCGGTTCAACCGAGGCATGAGTTCCTTGGCGAAAAGCTCCAGGTTGCGGAGCCAACTTGCCTTGTCGTCCCAGTCGTAGCACATGAGGATCAGGGTGCCAAAGGAACCGGTCTCCTCCACCATGAGCAACAGCCGGCGCAGCACTTCGTCCACGTCTCCGGCGATGATCTGCTCCGTCATGAGAAAATCCAGATTGCAATCGGCGTCGCTCATCTCCAGGTCCCGCTTGTACATCGCGCGTCCCGGTCCCTTGTCCAGGATCCCGCCGATGTACTCGTAGTTGCCGGCCACCGAATTGGTCCGGGCGCGGTCACGCGCCTCCTTGGTGCTGTCGGCCAGAAAAATGGATCGCGCGATCTTGAAGTCCTTCCGATCCGGCGTGCGCCCTGCCTCCAAAGCGGCCTCTTCGTAGGTCTCCCACAAATCCCGCAGTACGTTGGACGTCACCAGGCAATGTCCGAAGGGCTGAAATCCCCTCTTTCCTGCTGCCTTCATGGTCCCCGAATTGCGGCTCGTGCCGGGCGCCGCGATGGGAGGATGAGGACGCTGGAACGGCTTGGGAATGAAGCCGACTCCCGTCTCCTCGTCGACGTGATCGTCGAGGCGGATGGACCAGAACTCCCCGTCGTACTCATACGGAGGATCCGATTCCCAGAGTTTCAAGATGATGTCGGTGGCTTCGGCCGCCATTTTCGCGGCGTTCCTGGGCTCCGCGCCGTACAAAATCTGGTCCGCCGGCACGCTGCCCGGGCCGAAGCAGAGATTGAGCCGCCCCTTGGAAAGGTGATCCAGAAAGGCCAGCCGGCAGGCCACGTGGGCCGGATGGTGCTGATTGAGACAGACCGGAGCCGGGCCCAGCCGAATCCGGCTGGTCTCCCCCAAGGCCCGGGCGATGAAGATCTCGGGCATCACGATGTTCTCGTACTTCATGGTGTGATGCTCACCGATCCAGAACTCGCTGAACCCGAGATCCTCGGCCCGGATGATCAACTCCAGGTCCTCGTCATGGCACTGCGCCCGAGGCTTCTCCGGGGGGTGGAAAGGCATGATGAAAATGCCGTAATCAATAGCGTCCATGGAATGGCTCCCCTTGGCGTTTCCCAT
>JAPOYZ010000359.1 GCA_026706325.1 Candidatus Aminicenantota bacterium | reverse complement strand
TTAACAGTCCGTGGTGAAAGTCCCGCGAGCACCGAGACCGTTCCTGCGCCCGCCGGACAAGGCGCTTACGGCGCGCATACCGGGAGTATGTGCCCGAATCGCAACGCAGTCCGCGCCTGTGCAGGGACGGTCGAATGCCGTGAAGACTTTTGCCACGGGCTGTTAAGATAGCAGAGTCGGCGGACTCGAATCGGCAGGGCGCCAAGAGTCGGATGATTTTGTGTTGCGGCAGCGAAGCTCAACAGCCGGACAGGTACGGCCGGAGCCGGGGGGCGATGTCGGAGCTGAACCAGGCGGCGCCGGCAGGGGAGAGGTGGTGACCGTCGGTGAAGAGACGGGGGTCCGAGTAGTCCCGGCGAGGGTAGAGGACGTCGACCCCTTTCTCTCCGGCCAGAGATTCCAACAGGCGCTGGTTTCGGGAGGTCGCCGGTTCGTGGACCCGGAGGAACGAAGGGTGCAGGGGCATGAACAGGAAGACGGGAGTGATGCGCGCGTCTCTGACCTCGTCGATCAGCACTGAAAGATTTTCCAGATCGACGGCATTCTCTTCGGTGAAGCGGGGCCGTTGCCCCTCGCTCCGGTACTCGCCGCTGGTCAGCAGAGCCCACTGATCGCTGTGCCACCCGTACCGGGTCTGCAGGCCGGCCACCCGTTCCGCCTCCCGGAAGGTCATGGAGGCGTCCACGTAGGGAGCGACGTAGCAGTCTCCCAGAAACCAGCACTTCAGGTCCGGGATCACCTCCTGATGGATGAGGTCGGAGCGGTAGCGGTAGAGGGCCAGATGACGGGCCAGAAAATTGGAGACCTCGGTTCCGACAGGATCTTCCGCGCCCGATTCGGAATGCTTCATCCGGTAGTGCAGCGAATCCCGGTAGAGCCGAATCAGCCGCGTGGACTTGTCCGTGGTCAGGAGCCAGTCGGGACTGACGCCGAACACCAGCGTCCCGGTCCGGATGCCGTTGCCCAGGAGTAACTCGGGCAGGAACACCTGCCTCGTGAAGCGGACCGTCTGGGAGCCGGTCCCGAAGTTGAAGAAGGTCTCGGGCGGGACTCCCAGGGTGCGGCCGATCACTTCCGGGTCGAATCCGCACTTGGTCCGGGAGTCTCCCGTAAAGATGATTTGCGGCGGCCGCTCATATCTCAGGATACTGGCCAGCCGTTTCGTGACCCGCGGATCGTGGGTCGGAATCAACCGGACGTCGAACTGGGGAAGGACGACCTTGCGGGCGTTGAGCTCGACAAAGGCCCAGTCCAGTGATTTGACGCCGGCGACGGCCAGCAGAAGCGTTCCCAGAACTCGCAGACCCAGGCTTGTCCGCATCTCACCTACTCTACAACGTGGCGCCAACCATCGGACCGGAACGGGGAGACGCGTCGGGCCCCGTGATTTGACTCCTTTCCCGAGAGCTGCTATCAATGGTGGCAAATCACCCCATAACTTCTTGCCTGACAGTCCTTTAGAGAGGGGGAAATCATGAACGAGCGGAAGGGCTTGGTCCTTTTTCTGCTGGTCGTCCTGTTGGCCTGGAGTCCGGTCTGGGCCCAGAGAACCCGCGGCTCCATCGGCGGCCGCGTGGTGGACGACACCGGCGGCGTCATCCCGGGCGTGGCGGTGACGGCGACCAACGTCGCCACCGGAGTGGATCTTTCCACCGTCAGCAACGACACTGGCACCTACCGGGTCAACTACGTGGAGCCGGGCGAATACGAATTGACCGTGTCTCTCCCCGGTTTCAAGACCATCAAGCAGACGGTCCAATTGAGGACGGGCGATGCTCTGCTCCTGGACTTCACGCTGGAGGTGGGCGAGGTCACGGAAGAGGTGACGGTCCAGGCCCAGGCGCCGTTGCTTCAGAGCAGCAACGCCACGCTGAGCAACCTCATCGACAACGAGCGGATCGAGACCCTGCCGTTGGCCCAAGGAAATCCGAGCCACCTGCTGATCCTGGCGCCCGGCGCGTCGAGTCCTCCGGGCGGCGGCTGGAAGTGGGACGAGCCGGGGTGGTCCATCGCCACCGGCTTCTATTTCCACGGCACGCGCGGAAACGCCATCGGTTTCACCCTCAACGGCATCAACAACGTGGGGAACGCCGTCGGCGGCAGCCAGCAGGCCCAGGTCCAGCCCTCTACGGAGGCCGTCCAGGAGATGAAGATCTCCCACGACTACGACGCCACCAAGGGGCACCACTCGGGAACCACCATGGACGTCACCATGAAGTCGGGCAGCAACCAGTGGCACGGGTCGGTCTACGGATTCTGGCGGGACAGCGACTGGAACGCCGCCGCCTTCTTCGACAACCGCGCCGGCGCCGACAAGGTGCCCTCCTTCTACCGGCGTTACGGCGGCGGGGTCAACGGGCCCGTCTTCAAGGACAAGACCTTCTTTGCCTTCACCTTCGAGAGCACCTTCCAGGAGACTACCGAGTTCTACGGGACCCGAACCGTGCCCACCCCCGCCATGTTGCAGGGAGACCTTTCGGCGCTGCTGGCCGCCGGCCCCGAATACCAGATTTACGACCCCGGCACCATCCAAGCCACGGGGGACGGATTTTTTTCCAGGCAGCCCATTCCCAACAACATCATTCCCTCCAGCAAGATTCACCCCATCTCTCAGAAACTCCTGGAATTCTGGCCTGCGCCCAACGTGACCGGGGGAGCCGACGGGACCCGGAACTTTCAGCCCGTGACTCCGTCCCCCACCGGGTGGACCCAGTACTTCGCCCGGGTGGACCACACCTTCAGCCCCAGCAACCGGCTCTTCGGGAACTACGCGCTCCTGGGAGACTGGTCGGGTGAATGGCGGGACTATTACGGCAACCTGGCCACCGGCTTCTGGCAGGCGATCGAACGGTGGAACTTCGGCTTGGACGACGTCTGGACCGTGAGTCCCACGACCATCCTCAATTTCCGCTACAGCTTCAACCGTGGAGGGTATCCGGCTTACGCCAAGAGCATGAAGAAGACGAATCACCCGGACGGGTTCTTCGACCTGGCCACCCTCCCCTTCTCGGAGAACATGCTGAGTCAATTGGACCCGGCCGAGACGGCGCTGCCCCACATCCAGATCCAGGGCTTCAGCGGTATCCACGACGAGACCCGCAACGCGCTCTACCGCACCATGGTCCACACCGCGGAGACCTCCACCGACCTCAACCGGGGCAATCACAACGTCAAGTTGGGTATGGAGTTCCGCAGCAGCCTGACCAACCAGGCCAGCTTTACCTGGGCCAATCCGGTCTTCCGCTTCGGCTGCGATTTCACCAACGGGCCGCTGAACACCTCGCCCTGCGCGCAGGGTCAGGGTTTCGCCGCCTTCCTGCTGGGGCAACCCTCCAGCGGATTCATCAACCGGAACGCCAACTTCGCGGCCCACACCAACTACTACGGCGTCTTTATTCAGGACAACTGGCGGGTGACTCCCGAACTGACCATCAACATCGGGGTTCGCTGGGAGTACTTCGCTCCGGTCACCGAGCGTTTCGACCGGAGCGTGAGCACCTTCGACTTCGGAGCCGACAGCCCCATCGCGGCCGCGGCGACGGCGGCGTATATGGCCAATCCCATTCCGGAGATCTCTCCCGGCGATTTTCAGGTCAAAGGAGGGATCACCTATGCCGGCGTCGGCGGAATCCGACGAGAACTATGGGACGTGCCCTCCAACCTCTTCGCTCCCCGCATCGGTTTCGCCTACCGCTTCGGCGAGGACACGGTGTTGCGCGGGGGCTACGGGATGTTTCATGAGCCGGTGGGCATCTTCGGAAACCGGTTCCGGCCCATTCTCACGGGTTTCAGTCAGTCGACCGACCTGGTTCCCAGCTTCGATAATGGCGTCACCTACGTTGCCACCTTCGAAGACCCTTTCCCCACCGGGCTCAAGGAGCCCATCGGAAACAGCATGGGTCTGGCCACGAACCTGGGTCAGAGCGTGAGCTTCTTCGACCAGAACACGGTCAAGATCCCCTACAACCAGCGCTGGTCCCTGACCGTCCAGCACATGCTGCCGGCGGACACGCTGCTGGAAGTGGGGTACGTGGGAACCCGGGCGACGGGTGGATTCGGATCCCGGAACCTGAACGTCCTTCCGGGCCGCTATCTGAGTACCCTCAGCCACCGCAACGAAGCGAACATCGCCTTGCTGGGCGCGTCCTTTCCCAACCCCTTCGCCGGACTCCTCCCGGGGACGGGATTGAACACCGCCAACATCAGCCGCAGCGATCTGCTCAAGCCGTACCCTCATTTCCGGAACGTGACCCTGAGCATGACCAATCAGAACTATGCCTGGTATCACGCGCTGGAGACGCGGCTGGAAAGGCGTCTGAGCCGAGGCATCAGCTACATGCTCGGCTACAGTTGGTCCAAGTTCATGGAGGCCCGGCAGTACCTCAACCCCAGCGATCCGGTTCCCTACGAAGTCGTGGCGACCGCCGACCGGACCCACAACTTTA
>JAPOYZ010000116.1 GCA_026706325.1 Candidatus Aminicenantota bacterium | reverse complement strand
GCGGCCGTAGCGCAAGGAGTCGACAAAATCCTGGGTCTGCAGGAAGAAGGCCTCAAGGCGCTTGGGCTCGAAGGGATCGCCGAGAAAATCGATCTCCGGCATCTCCCAGATGTCCCGCCAATCTCCTCCCGCCGCCAGCCGGAGCTTTCCGAAGTGCTCGGCTTCGATCATTCCCGTCTCACCCCAGACCCGGACGAAATCCATCATGCGCGGGAATCCGGGCTCGGGCAACTCATGGCTCATCCAGACCTGGGCGCTGGCGCCGCGGGAGAAACGGATCTGCGCCATGGCGTTCCGGGCCTGCCAGTTCGGGGCCGAATAGGCGTTCACCGTGCCGAAGAGCCGGACCGGTTCGTCGCCGATGAGGAAGCGAAGCATGTCGAAGCTGTGGGAGCAGCGGTCCAGAATGTCCCCTCCGTTGTCGAAGTCCTGGAGCCAGGGCTTGCCGGGATCACGCAGCGGCCACAAGGTGTTCATCTGCACCATCCGCACTTCCCCGATGCGGCCCGCTTCGATCAGCTTTCGGGCGCGGGCGAAGACGCCGCGATAACGCAGCGTGTGAATGACGCTGAGGGTCACTCCGGCCTCCCGGCAGGCGGCAATCATGGCGTCGCAGTCGGCCACGTTGGTCATCATCGGTTTCTCCACCAGGACGTGCTTGCCGTAGCCGGCGGCGGCCAGTGTCTGCTCCGCGTGCAGCTTGTGGATCGTCGCCAGGAGCACGGCGTCGACCTGCTCGCTGCGAAGCATGTCCTCGTAGCTGGGGAAATTCTCGACGCCGAAATCCGCCGCCAGCCGGGGCGCCCGGCTTCCCTGAGTGACCCCCGCCAACTCGACCCCCTCATTATGGTCCCTCACACAGTGGGCATAGGTCCGGCCCATATACCCCGATCCCACGATGCCCAACCGGACGATGTCCATGGCGCGCTCCCCTGTTCGCTCTCCCGTCCCCGAAGGAATGAAACCGAATCGAAAGGATTCTACACCGGCGCCTTCCCGGTGTTTGCGCGACCGGAATGGGGTGTCCGTGGAAATGGCGCTCAGGCCCGGCGGCTGGTAGTTTCGGGGGTGAGCGTCCGAACGGAAGCCGGAAAATATCGACTGTTCGGAAGGCCTCTCCAACGGAGTCGAACATGACCACCATCGAAATCCTTGACCACCACGTCGTCTACGAGAATCCGCAACCCTTCAATCGATCCCGCCATGGGTACTTTCCCGGCCTGGTGAAACTGGCCTCGGGTGAGCTCCTGGGACTCTTCGTCCTGGGCGAGGCCTTCGAGGCGACCAACGTGACGACGTTCGTGACCCGTTCCCCGGATCAGGGGCGCACCTGGAGCCTCCAAGGTCCGCTGCACCGCAGGGAAGAGGCGTATCGCCACAACTCCGACTATCTGAAGCCGACCCTCCTGGACGACGGCAGGCTGATGGCCCTGGGCTATCGTTTCCACCGCACCGATCCGGATCAGACCATCGCCAACCCCGACCCCGCCGTGGACGGGATCCGAGGAGGCGACAACCTGGTTTCCTTCTCCGAAGACGACGGCCTCACCTGGTCGCATCCCAGGATCGTCCCGCGGTCGCGCCCGGAACTGATCGAACAGTCCGGCCCGGCCATCCAACTCCGCAACGGAGTGATTCTGGGCGCCGGCTCGCTTTTCCCCAGGTGGGACGGGAGCAATCCCAGCGGCTGCGTGGGAGCCCTGCTGCGCAGCGACGACGGAGGCGAAACCTGGGATGACCGTACCGATTTCTTCCGGGACCCGGCCGGACGCTATGCGCCTTCGGAACCGAGACTGTGCGAGATGCAGGAGGGCCGGATCGTCTCCCTGAACTGGATGATGGACCATATCCAGGGCACCAACACCACCAATCACGTCACCGTATCGCACGATGGCGGAGCGGTCTGGTCGGACCCCATCGACACCGGTATCCGGGGACAGGCGTCGAACTTGATGCACTGGGGCGGCGACCTCCTGCTGACGGCCCACTGCCATCGCGAAGGAGAGGACATCGGCGTGTTCGTGAGGATCGTCGATTTCTCGGGCGACCGCTGGCGGACCGTCGAAACGGCCAAGGTCTGGGGCAACGCCCCCTCAATGAGGATCGCCGTCTACTCCGACATGGGCCGGGACCTGAAGTTCGGCCAAGCCTCGCTGCTCGGCCTGGAGAACGGCGAGGTGCTCGTGACACACTGGGCCATCGAAGAGGGACAGGGGAGAATCCGCACCCACCGGATTCGGGTTCGGATGTAATCTGCACCCTCGATGCTCCTCTCGTTTCTCACCGGTCGTCGGCGTTGACCGCCCGCGGACCGATCTCATATCATTCTTCGATGGAGGTACCCGAAGCTCTCACCTTCGACGACGTTCTCCTGTCTCCCTCCTACAGCAGTGTCCTGCCGGGGGAATCGGATCTCCAGACCGTCTTCTCCCGAAACATTCCGCTGAACATCCCCATCTCCTCCGCAGCCATGGACACGGTGACGGAACACCGCATGGCCATCACCATCGCCCGGCACGGCGGGATCGGCGTCATTCACCGCAACCTGAGCATCGAAGCCGAAGCCCGGGAGGTGGACAAGGTCAAGCGCTCCGAGTCGGGCATGATCGTGGACCCGGTCACCGTGCGTCCCGACGACCGGATCCGGGACGTGATCGAGAGCATGGACCGGTACAAGATCTCCGGTGTTCCGGTCATCGACTCGACGGGGAAGCTGGTGGGAATCCTGACGAATCGGGACCTGAGATTCCAGAACGACCCGGAACTGCCGGTTTCGGATCTGATGACCCGCGACAACCTGGTCACGGTCGGGGAAGAGATCTCCATGGAGGAGGCCAAGCGGAAGCTCCACGAGCATCGGATCGAGAAGCTCCTGGTGGTGGATGACCAGAACCGGCTCAAGGGGCTGATCACGTTCAAGGACATTCTGAAGATGATCACCTACCCCAACGCGGCCAAGGACTCGCGGGGGCGCTTGAGAGTGGGCGCCGCCGTGGGCGCCACGGGAGACTACGTGGAGCGGGCCCGGGAGTTGGAGTCAGCGGGGGTGGACGTGGTGGTGGTGGACACGGCCCATGCCCACACCCGGCGAGTGGGCGCCGCCGTGTCGGAATTGAAGAAGCGGCTTTCCCGCGCCGACGTCACCGCGGGCAACGTGGCCACCGGAGACGCCGTCCGTTTCCTTGCCGACGCCGGGGCGGACGCGGTCAAGGTGGGCATGGGACCCGGTAGCATCTGCACGACCCGGGTCGTCACCGGCGCCGGCATGCCTCAGTTCACGGCCATCGTGGAGGCCGCCCGGATCGCCCGGGAGTTGGGCCTGCCGGTGATCGCCGACGGCGGAATCAAGTATTCCGGCGACATCACCAAGGCCTTGGCCGCCGGAGCCGACGCAGTGATGATCGGGAACCTCTTCGCCGGCACCGACGAGTCACCGGGGGAGTTGGTGTTCTATCAGAACAGGAGCTACAAGACCTATCGGGGCATGGGGTCCCTGGGAGCCCTGACCGAGGGAACGAGCGACCGTTACGGCCAGGACCCGGGCTCCCCCGGTCAGAAGGTGGTTCCCGAGGGCATCGAAGGGCGGGTCCCCTACAAGGGACGCGCGGAGGACCTGATTCCGGTTCTATTGGGCGGCCTGCAGTCGGGGATGGGCTACTGCGGCGTCAGCAACGTCAAGGAACTCCAGACTCGAACCCGATTCGTCCGGGTGACACACCTGGGACTGCGCGAGTCCCACGCCCACGACGTGGTGGTGACCAAGGAAGCGCCCAACTACCGGGTCGAGATCTGACCGTTTCCGGCCATTCCCACCTCAGGCCAGCGTCGGTTCGGCGATATTCTTGCCCACGGCCCGGGCGATGCGTCGCATGTCGTCCATGAGGTTGGCGAACTGGCTCACGTACAACGACTGGGCTCCGTCGCAGAGCGCGTTTTCCGGATCCTGATGAACCTCGATCAGCAGGCCGTCCGCACCCACCGCCACGGCGGCCCGGGACAGCGGAGCCACCCGGTTCCGGATAGCCACGGCATGGCTCGGATCGACCACGATGGGCAGATGGCTGATCTGCTTGACCACCGGAACGGCGGAGAGGTCCAGGGTGTTCCGGGTCAGGTTCTCGAAGGTCCGGATCCCTCTCTCGCAGAGGAGGACGTTGTGGTTTCCCTCGGCCATGATGTACTCGGCCGCCAGGAGCAGATCGGTGATGGTGGCGCTCATGCCGCGCTTCAGAAGCGCCGGAATGCCGCTCTTCCCGATGTCCCGCAACAGGTTGTAGTTCTGCATGTTCCGGGTTCCGATCTGGATGATGTCGATGTAGTCGTGGGCCAGAGGAATCTGGGCCGATTCCATGACTTCCGAGATCACCAGCATGCCGTGCCGGTCCGCCGCCTTGCGGATGATCCGGAGTCCCTTCTCTCCGTGCCCCTGGAAGGAGTAGGGGGAGGTCCT
>JAPOYZ010000616.1 GCA_026706325.1 Candidatus Aminicenantota bacterium | reverse complement strand
TGTACTGGACCGAATGGGACTGGGACGAGGACACCGAGACGGGCACGGGCAGGATCCGGCGCACCAACCTCGACGGCTCGGATGCGGAACTCTTGCTCGCGGTCCCGGATGAGGTCTGGGAACTGGCCTTGGATACGGCCGGCAGCAAGCTGTACTGGACCGAATGGGACTGGGACGAGGACACCGAGACGGGCACGGGCAGGATCCGGCGCACCAACCTCGACGGCTCGGATGCGGAACTCTTGCTCGCGGTCCCGGATGAGGTCTGGGAACTGGCCTTGGATACGGCCGGCAGCAAGCTGTACTGGACCGAATGGGACTGGGACGAGGACACCGAGACGGGCACGGGCAGGATTTGGCGCGCCAACCTCGACGGCTCGGTTATGGACTCTCCTCGGAAACCGCCCGTCTTTCCTCCAGCCCCAACCGTCGCGGGTATCTCGACCTGAGCTACGGCCGGTCCGGCATCAATCGCCTGGATGTGGGTTTGAAAACGCGCCTGCGGCCGGCCCCCGGTGTCGAGGGCGCCGCCAGTCTCGGCATGGAACTTCCGGCCGGCTGGAGCGCCGGCGCCTACCTCAGCCGGTATGCAGTCGACCACCGGGTGATCTTCGACTTCAAATCCGACCGTTTGGACGCCAAAGTCCCCGGGTACCGAAGCGCCGGCGGACTTGATTTACAGGGCGACCTTTTTCACAAAGTTGCGGTGTACCTGGGGGGACACCGGGGACACCTGCCGGCAGATCTTCATTCGGAAGGGTACGCCCTGGCCCCCCGTGCCGACTGGGGGGTATACGAAGGTTCGCTCACTATCCCCCTCACCTCCCCTTTCCTCCTGAAAAGCCACCTGCGCTACCGGCAACTCTCCAGCCGCCCCGATGGCTATTTACAGGACCGGCGCTTCATGCGCAGCCGCGCCACAGCGCGCGATGTCGCCGGGTTTTTCTCGCTGAGCTACGCCCCGCGACAGGACCGGGAAACGGTTTGGGGCATCTTCGCCAATCGCGGCGAGGTGGAGGTAACCCGGGGCCGCCTGGAAAGCTGGCCCTTCCTCAACAGCTTCGTCTCCGTGGTGGGCGGCAAGGACTGGTCGTTCCGGGGCGATGCCGATCTGCGCCTCCAGGGTGCCGAATTCCGCTTCCGGGGCCGCCATGCCGGCCTGCGCCTGGAAACGTCCGCCCGCCTCTTCCGCCTGCGCGGGGGCCTGTTCGCCGTTTCGCGCGAGCGCAGCAAGTTCAACATCGGGGACTTGCTCTTTCCTGAAGAACACCGGTCGAGAGGCACGGTCCGAGCCGATGTAGTGGATCTCGATGTCTGGGTCGAATACCGTTTCACCACCTGGGGCTTGCGTTATGCCATATCCCAGCTCCTCCCGTTGCGGGTGCATACAACTTTCCCCGACGAATCGGCCGAGGACAGGCGCGGCGGCAGACAGCAGCAACTCAGCCTGACCTATTCACCTGATGTGGAATAATCGCAGGGTACGAACCGGGTTGGTCGTTCTATCGGAAGCCCTTGGGAGAGCCCCGCTCATCCCCTGGAACATCCATTGGAGCACCGTCACCAGCGTCATGCCCTGCGGTTCACAGTTTCAGCCAGGCCAGGCGCGCGGGAGAGGCCCATGAAATCCATCCTCGTTCAGGGCGCCATACTGGGACTGTCCTGTTCCCTGCTTTCGCCCCAGGCCGCCGCCCGTGCGTCTTCCCCGCCGGCCGACAGCGTGCATTTCTGCGCCTTCGACAACCACGAGCAGTGGCGGCGCGGTCCCCCCCGGCCGGCGCCCAAGCGGCTGGCGAATCTGAACACAGGCGAACCGCGCACGGTCCGAATGATCTACTTCCTGCCCAACGACTGGCCGTACCGCGCAGACGTGGTCGATTCAATGAAAACGGTGATCAGGCAGAGCCAGACCTTCTATCGGGAGCAGATGCAGGCGCACGGCTACGGCGACTGGACCTTCCGCATCGAGACCGATGCGCAGGGAGAGCCGCTTGTGCACCGCGTCGACGGACGGCATCCCTTCAGCCACTACGACAACACCCTTGGGTGGGCGGTGATGGAAGAGCTCGAACAGACCTTCGACCTGGATGCCAACATCTACTTCATCGTCCTCGGGACTGACGCCCTTCGCCAGGGTAACGGTCAGCCTGCCGGAGGGGTCGGGCGGCGGCGAACGAAAAATGGCGGTTATCTGGTGGTGCCGGACAGGTTCGGCTTCTTCACGGTTGCCCATGAACTGGGACACACCTTCGGCTTGTATCACGACTTCAGGGACGACCGGTACATCATGTCGTATGGCGGAGACGCCCGCGGAGTCCTGTCGGCGTGCGCCGCGGAATTCCTGGCAGCACATGCTTACTTCAATCCGGGTGTTCCGGTTTCAGAGGGGCAGGCGCCAACGGTCGAGATCCTCTCGGACACCAGGTATCAACCAGGCTCGACAAGCGTCCCGGTCCGGCTCCGGGTCACCGATCCGGAGGAGCTGCACCAGGTAATGCTGATCGGCAACGCGAAGCCGTGTCGTGGATTGGCGGGCAAGAGAGAAGCCGTCGTTGAATTCAATTACGACGGCAGCTATTGGGAAAGCGGTTTCTCGACCCTTTCCGACCAACCCAAGCATCATCTTTTTATTGTCGCCGTCGACTCGGAAGGGAACGTGAGCGAGACGAACTCTTCCCTTATAGAGACCTCGCCCTACAAGATCGCTACACTGGAGGCGCATATGGATTGGGTAAATGCAGTGGCGTTTTCCCACGATGGAACCACCCTCGCCTCCGGGTCAGGATCCTATGAGTTGAACGATGCATCGGTCAGGCTGTGGGACGTGAAGAACCGGAAAGAAATCGCCATTCTCGACGAGTATACGTCTGCGGTTACTTCGGTAGCCTTTTCCCGCGATGGGACGCTCGCGTCCGTGTCGTTTTTAGATGGCATCAAGCTGTGGGACGTGGTGCTTCGAAAGGAGATTGTCACCCTGAAGGGGAGGCCTCCTGTGGCAATTTCTCCCGATGGGACCCTGCTCGCCTTTCCCTCAGAGTCGGGAGACCACACGATCAAGTTGTGGAACGTGAGAACCCGGCGGGAGATTGCCACCTTGACAGGACATACAAGACAAATCAATGCGTTAGCGTTTTCCTTCGATGGGACACTTCTCGCTTCCGGATCAGGAGAAGATGATTCCTCTGACAAAGAAGATTTGACGGTTAGGCTGTGGGACGTGGGGAAACAAACGGAAGTCGCCACTCTGAAAGGGCATTCGGATGGGGTCTGGGCGGTAGCGTTTTCCTCCAATGGCGCTCTACTGGCTTCGGGAGGTGGATGGAATGATTCCACGGTCAGGTTGTGGGACGTGGCGACACAAACAGAAATCGCCACTCTCAGAGGGCATTCTTTTGGGGTCCGGGGGGTGGCGTTTTCTCCGGATGGCAGCATCCTGGCTTCGGGAGCAACGGACGGCACGGTCAGATTGTGGGACGTGGTGAATTTAGAAGAGGTCGTCACTTTTGTAGAGCATACGTGGACGGTCAGATCGGTGGCCTTTTCCCCCGACGGGACCACCCTCGCATCCGGATCAATGGATAGTACGGTGGTTATGTGGGATGTGTCCGAGTGGACCGGGCCTCGTCCCTCTGCTCTGGAGATCGTCTCCGGAGACGGCCAGCAGGGCGCGCCCGGAGACGCGTTGGCCCAGCCCCTGGTGGTGGAAGTGCGGGATCAGTACGGCGATACCCTGCCCAATGCGGCCGTCACTTTCACGGTTACTGCCGGAGAAGGCAGGCTGAGCGGCCGCTATTCAGTGGAGCATACCACGACCGGTGCCGAGGGCCAGGCAGAGCTGACCCTTACTCTGGGACCCAACCCGGGCGCGAACATTGTGGGTGTGTCTCTTGGTGGCCACGAGCTGGCAACGTTTTCTGCCGAGGGCGTGGGAACCGCCGTGGCCGAGATGGAGGGGCACTACTCGACCTGGCATCTGCCCGAGGGTACAACCGCGCGCCTGGGCAAGGGGGCCATGGGAGAAGGCGACCGGGCGGTAGCCCTTTCGCCGGACGGACGCTGCCTCGCCGTGGCCAGTGCCGTTGGCGTGTGGCTGTACGAGGCGGCAACGTCCCGTGCCATGGCGCTGCTCCCGACGGAGGGTCAGGTCCATTCGGTGGCGTTCTCCCGCGACGGCACCTTCGCTTCGGGTCTGCACAACGGCCAGGTCGAGCTGTGGGAGGTGGAGACCGGCGAGCGAGTTGGCACGCTCAGGCATGCGGATTGGGGTCGGGCCACGGTGGCCTGTTCGCGGGATGGGACCGCCCTGGCTTCCGCGTCATGGGACCAGATCATCAAGGTGTGGGATGTCGAGACCAGGAACCTTGTCGGCACCTGGGAGGTGCCGCGGGGAACCGAGAATTACCGGGACACTCCGGTTGCCTTTTCGCCGGACGGGGCGAGGCTGGCCTCG
>JAPOYZ010000208.1 GCA_026706325.1 Candidatus Aminicenantota bacterium | reverse complement strand
CAGCCCAGATTGTTCTTTTCGCTCCGCTTCAGGTCTGTCAGGAGAGGGTCCTGCCAGTGGGTCAGATCCCACCCGACGCGGGCGTAGACCCGGTCCTTCAACCCCTCGCCCTCGTTGGCGATCACCGTCATCTTGTCGAGGCGGGCGAAATAGACCGGATTCTGCATGAGCGGCCGGTCGGTGGCCATCACGGCTTCCTGGCGGCGGATGCGGCTGTAGGGCCAACCCTGGTACCCGCTCATGTTGCGCACCGGCCCCCAGGGCCAGTGGATTCCGTCGGGGGAGCGCAGGAGGATCTGCTTGAAGGTCCCCCGGTCGGATCCGTAGAGCATCTTGGCGCTGGCGCAGATATTTCCCTCGCCGGGTCGGGCCAGAGGGTCCAGGAACACGAAGAAGGACCGTTTCGGGGCGACGATGTTGTTCCTGGTGGAGCCTCGATACTCGGCCAGACCCAGCTCCGGCTGCTGCCACCGAAGGCCGTCGCGGCTCACTGCGTAGCACATGCTCATCTGGTCGTCGCCGCTGTTGTTGGCCCGGTACCAGGTGCGAAACAACTGCAGGCGGGGATCGTAGAGAGTTCCAAATTGTTGCATGGAGCCGGCTTCCCAGTCCCCCTTGGGCGTCAGCAACGGGTTGCCCGGATAGCGCTCGGGCTGGTTCACGACCCGTTCGATTCCCGTGGTTCGGGCCAGGAGAAAGTCGTCCAGGAAGAGCTCCTTGTCGTTGCCGATCAGGATGGCGGGATCGGGCTCGAAGCGGCGCGGCGCCGTCGACAGGCGGACCTCGTCGATCAGGCCGTCGAAGAACCCGGTCTGGCTGTCCGGCCCGGGACCGCCGACACACAGGAGGGAGCCGTCGCTGCCGGGCTCGCCCACCCCCTGGCGCTCTGCCAGTTCCATCCGCCGAAGGGGACCGGACCGGCGGCCATTGAGATAAATGCCCAGTTCGCCCTGGTCGCAGACCACGGCCACGTGGGTCCAGCGGCCGATGGCGACCGGCGTCTCGCTCTCCATGGAGAACCGGTGAAGGCCGGCTCCGCTGGCGAAACGGACCCGCCCTCGGCCGGTGAGTTCCACCTTCCACGGGGACCTGGGGACCCAGGCCGCCGAGTTGACCCCCGCCAGCATGACCTGCGCCTGCCGGATCTGAGGGAGCATCCAGAACTCGATGGTGTATCCCCTCTGGTTGTCCATCAGGACCACCGGCACCTCCAGGTCGGCGAAGCGGATGGGGGGACGAGTTCGGCTGTGGCGCGTCCGGTACTGGGGCTGGGGGAGGGGCACCAGCAGGCACTGCCGGAGGCCCGCCCGGCCCACGAACTTGAGGGCTCCGCCGAAGCGTCCACGCTGGTGCCGGGCCTCCATCCGGACGTAGACGGGATCCACCAGGAGCTTGTCGGCCACCGCGACCCCTTCGTCCGGCTCGTCCAGGCGCAGCAGCAGGATCGTCTGCTCATCCTGCCGGGGTGGGCGATCCAGTGTCGTCGCGGCCAGCGAAGGCAACACCGCGGCCGCCGCCAGCAATGGTTGCAGGTTTCCGAACATGGGCACCCTCCAATCGTGGATACGGGGTCAGTCTTACTCCCAAACTCGGCGGCGGCATTCGGTGTTGCCGGCCGCCGTCATCGGCGCGCCGCGAGGTCAGGTCGACATGCCCGCCGTCCTGACGCGAGGGCCGCGGAGGACGAGGAGGTGGATTGCAATCGCGGGGAATGGCGAGCGCAGCCTCGCCGCAACTTTCTGGTGCACCGTGCCATCCATGGACCGGGGCTCGAGGACCGACTGAGTCTGGTGACAACTCTTCATCGGAACCCTGCGGGAAGTCAAGCCTGGGCAGCCACGATGGGCCGGGGCGAAATCGGGACGGACTCTATTTTTCGGGGACTGAAATGGGGACAGTCTCCTTGTCTCCCGCTCATTCCAGCCGGCTCTCGAGCCTCTCCATGACGGCCCGGAATTTTCCGGTAATCCTCCGCTGCTCCTCGGTGCGTTGGGATACCTGGATGGGTTTGGCTTCCAGCACGTCGGATTCGACGTCGTAGAGCTCTCCGTTGCCGTACAGCTTGTATTGCCGGTCGCGGACGAACGTGAGCTGCGAGTACTTGTCCTTGTCCCATCCCGGCCTCGGCTCGAAGTGCACGAAGATCCAGTCGCGGGGAGGGCCGTTTCGGCCCAACAGGCGGTCGGCGAAACTGACGCCGTCGATCAGGGGCCGGTCCGGCAGCCGGATGCCTGCCAGTTCCGCCAACGTCGGATAGATATCCACCGAGTCGATGAGATCCTGTGAGACCAGGCCGGCCGGAATGGTGCCGGGCCAACTGGCGATCATCGGCACCCGGGTTCCGGCATCGGTGGTCTTGCCCTTGCCTCCCTGGATCGTCCGGTTTCCAAGCCGCGAGGAAATCCTCCGGTGGGTGCCGTTGTCGGCAAAGAACAGGACCAGAGTCCGCCGGCGCAGACCCCGCCGGTCCAGGTTGGCCACGATCCTTCCGACCAGCTTGTCCATGTAGGCGACCATGTCGGCAAAGTAGGCCGGGTTCCGCTCGTGGCGCCGGGATTCCTCCTGCCATTGGGGGCTGTCCGGAGTGGGTACGAAGGGACCGTGCGGAAGCGCCATGGGGTAGTAGACAAAGAACGGAACGTCCCGGTTCCGTTCTACGAAATCGTTGATGTAGTCCACGAAGAGGTCCGGCCCGTAAGCCCCCGTCTGCTCCCGGACCAGCTTTCCGTTGAGGTCATAGGTGGGATCCGCGTACCGTGAACCCTTGTCCTCGGTATGCCAGGCGTGCCAGAGTAGATACTCGTCGAATCCCGAATCGGCGCCTCGCATCCCCGTCCCCCGTCTCCCCGCCGCCCCGGGATAGTCCACCGGATCGTAGCTGTGCAGTTGCCACTTCCCGGAGATCAGCGTCCGGTAGCCCGCCTCCTGCATCAGATGGCCGAAGGTCCGCTCCCCTTCCGGCAGGATTCCGAAGGCCCGCCAGTAGCGGTGCTGATACCGCCCCGTCATCAACTGGACGCGGGTGTTGGTGCAGAGCGGCTGGGAATAGGCGTGGTCGAAGCGAATTCCCTGGCGGGCCAGGTGGTCGAGCATCGGCGTCGCATAGGAGCGGCCGCCGTACGCGCCCAGAGTTTCGTAGCCGAGATCGTCTGCCAGGATCAGGATGATGTTGGGACGGTCCAGCCGGGAGCCGGTCTCCACCCCGCAGGCAAGGACCGACGCGGCGATCACCATGCCGAGGAGGGTCAGGTGTCGGGCCTGCACGGGGAAGAACTGGCAGATCTTTGACGACGCTGTCAAGTAGAGGAGTAAAGAACTGCAGGCCCGTTGACCCAGGTTTGGGGGTGGGAGCAGTATGGGGGCTAATGGACTTTACTTGACGCCAATAATTCCGGTGCCACGCTCGGCCGATCGCGGAAATACCCCAGGCGGACGGCCATCTCCACGGTCGGCGCCACGCTTCAATGAGGCCGCGATCGACCGATCGCGGAAATGCGACTTGTGCCCGCCGCTCACGTTCGGCAGGGCCGGCTTCAATGAGGCCGCGATCGACCGATCGCGGAAATGAGACCCTGCCGAGTGCAGTGGTTATCGCTTCCTCCGCTTCAATGAGGCCGCGATCGACCGATCGCGGAAATGTGAGGCTACCGGGAGATATACGGTCTCCCCACGGCGTGCTTCAATGAGGCCGCGATCGACCGATCGCGGAAATGCGAGTTGCGGCGAGTTGCACTGAACGAACTGTCCAAGCTTCAATGAGGCCGCGATCGACCGATCGCGGAAATTTCTTCGCTGCCCAGTTCCAGGCCCCGGCCCGCTCCGCTTCAATGAGGCCGCGATCGACCGATCGCGGAAATTTGGGCAGTCCCAGGAGGCTCCGTACGATCTATCGATCGCTTCAATGAGGCCGCGGCCGGCGAGATGCTGACATCGAAGTACACCCTCCGCCTGCGCGTCGCTCTACAACGCTTCAATGAGGCCGCGATCGACCGATCGCGGAAATAAAAGGAAAGCGACCGCCTGGGCGTCCGAGTACAACGCTTCAATGAGGCCGCGATCGACCGATCGCGGAAATCAGGGCAGCGAGCTCCTGGAGCATGGACTGTTCATAGCTTCAATGAGGCCGCGATCGACCGATCGCGGAAATCACAGCGTCTCACGGCGCGCCGTCTGACACGGCCTGGCTTCAATGAGGCCGCGATCGACCGATCGCGGAAATGAGTAGTTGGGAACGATAGCGGCTTTTCCGCAATCCGCTTCAATGAGGCCGCGATCGACCGATCGCGGAAATCTATGGTGTCCATCGTGTTCCTCATCTTCCTGGTGATGCTTCAATGAGGCCGCGATCGACCGATCGCGGAAATCTGCGCGGCTGGTCGGCGTTACGGGTGCGCCAGGCGATGCTTCAATGAGGCCGCGATCGACCGATCGCGGAAATCTGCCAGCCGCCGCTGTTGTG